>JBDTNU010000258.1:0-5698 GCA_039933535.1 Caldimonas sp.
AGCGGGTCAGCGCGATGATGGGCCTGTGGGGCGCCTACATGCCGCTGGCCACGGCCCTGGCGCTGCTGTTCGGGCCGTTGGCGATCGCGGCGATCGGCTGGCGCGGCTGGTGGTGGGCGCTGGCCGCCTTGTCCGCCGCCATGGCGCTGTGGCTCCGGCACGCGGTGCCGGCCAGCGTCGTTGCGTCCGCGTCCGCGCCACCCTCGCCCTGGCTCGCGCGGCTGCGCCAGACGCTGGCCGCGCCCGGCCCGTGGCTGGTCGCGGTGACGTTCGCGATGTACTCGGCGCAGTGGCTCGCCGTGATCGGCTTCCTGCCGACGATCTATCTCCAGAGCGGTATCGCGGGTGCCGCGGTCGGCGTGCTCACGGCCGCCGTCGCGGCCGTCAACATGGCCGGCAACATCGGCGCGGGCCGGCTGCTGCAGCGCGGCGTCGCGCCCTCTCGCCTGCTGGCGATCGGCTTCACGACGATGGCACTGGCCGCCGCGGCCGCGTTCGCCGGCAACGGCGATGCCGGCCTGCCGCCCACGCTGCGCTACGTCGCGGTGCTGCTGTTCTCTGGCGTCGGCGGGATGATCCCGGCCACCTTGTTCGCGCTGGCGGTGCGGCTGGCACCGAGCGAAGCCACGTTGTCGACGACGGTCGGCTGGGTCCAGCAATGGTCCGCGCTCGGCCAGTTCGCCGGGCCGCCGCTGGTGGCCGCCGTGGCCAGCGCCACGGGCGGCTGGCAGTGGACGTGGCTGGCCACGGGTGCCTTCTCGGTCGGCGGGCTGCTGCTCACCGCCGGGCTCGCCCGTCAGTCGGTCGGAAACGTCGGCACCAGTGCTCCGACCCGCTTGCGGTAGTCCTCGTACTGCTGCCCCCACTGCCGGCGAAGCGAGCGTTCCTCGAAGTAGACGCCGATGCAGATGTAGACCGTGGCGCCGGCAGCGAACAGCAGATGATCGAGTGTCATGGTCGGCGTGAACCACATGCCGACCATGAGGCCGGTCATGATCGGATGGCGGTCGAAGCGATACATCCAGCGTTCCTTGAACGGCATCGAAGCGAGCGGGCGTCCGCGCAGGGCCTGATAGACCTGACGCAAGCCGAACAGCTCGAAATGATCGATCGCGAAGCTGGCGGCGAACAGGTAGACCCAGCCGGTCAGAGACGCGCCGAGCAGACCCCACCCCAACCAACTGTCTTCCACCGACCAGACGATCTCGGGCATCGGCTGCCACAGCAGCAGCGTCGGCAAAAGGAACAGCCCCGTGGCCAGCACGTAGGTCGAGCGTTCGCAGGCGACCGGGATGACGCGGGTCCATCGTGCCTTGAAGCTCGCGCGCGCCATCACGCTGTGCTGGAGCGCGAAGGCGAGGAGCAACAGCGCGTCGAGCGCCAGGCCGGCACCGAAGCCCAGCGTTCCCAGCGGCCCTTCCGTGAAGGGAAGGACGCCGAGCATCGTGAAGATCACGGCGAGCAGGGCCGTCACGCCGACGGCGTAAGCCGCCACGCCATAGAAGAAGATAGCGATGCGGCTGATCACGCTGGCACCGAATACATGGCGAAGGTCTGCGAAACGATCTTCCCCTCGCGGACGACGAAGGTATCGGTGCCCAGGGGCAGTTCGGGGCCGACGCTCCAGGTGATGTAGGCCACCTCGCCCGCCACGTGCAGGCTGCGCAGCTCGAAGCGGCCGATGGCTTGCGGCGGGAGCCCGGCCATGAACTGCTCGAAGAAATCCTGGATCTCGCGCTTGCCGCGATAGGCTTTTTTCTCGCAGAGGAAGCATGCTTCCTCGTCGTAGTCGTCGAGGATCGCGCCGATGCCCTTCTGTTCCAGAAAGGCTTGCAAGTGGCTGCGCACGACTGTCTCCGTGGCCGATGGTCGAGTCGTCATGATGGGCAAGTTCCGTTGAAGTAAGGGCTTGTCGCGCCTGAGCCGTTGCGGCCAGGGGCGGTGAATGCGCATGCTCTCGCAGGCCGGATCGACGCGATCTACCGCAAGTCGCGGACGCTTGATCGCAAGTCCTCTTCCACCGGTTCAGCGCGTGCGAGGCGTGCCGGGCGTCGTCACAATCGGTCCTCTCCGCCGATGAAACAGGACATCCTCTCCGACGTGTTGCGCAGCGTGCGTCTGCGTGGAGCGCTGTACTTCCATGTCAGCGGCGCGCACGACTGGGCCGCGGAAGCGCCCTCCTCTCGCGAGATCGCTGCCGCTGTCATGCCCGGCTCGGAGCACGTGATGGAGTTTCACGTGGTGCTTTCCGGCAGCTGCTGGGGTGCCGTGGTGGATGAAGCTCCGGTTCGCCTGAGCGCGGGAGATCTCATCCTCTTTCCGCACGGCGACCCGCATGTCGTTTCCAGTGCGCCCGGCATGCGAAGGCCGCCGAATGCGGCGGCCTACTTCGAACGCATGCCGCAGCGCCGGCCCTTTGCGCTGCACCTCGAGGCACACGAGGTCGCCTCGGGCCCGGCGCCGGAAGGGCCGGGCGTGACGACGCTGGTGTGCGGCTTTCTCGGTTGCGACCTGCAGCCGTTCAATCCCCTGATCGCCTCGTTGCCGCGGCTCATGCATGTGTCGACGCGGTCGGGCGAGGACTGGGTCGTGCAGTGCGCCCGCCAGGCTGCGGCCGAGACACTCGAGCCGCGGCCCGGCAGCAGCGCCATGCTCGAACGCCTGAGCGAGATGACCTTCATCGAAGCCGTTCGGCGCTACCTCGGATCGCTGCCCGAAGGGAGCCAGGGCTGGCTCGCGGGGCTGCGCGATCGCTTCGTCGGTCGGGCGATCACGCTCATGCACGATGCGCCGGCCGACCCGTGGACCGTCGATGAACTGGGCAGGCAGATCGGCTTGTCTCGCTCCGCACTGCACGAGCGCTTCTCCGAGATGGTCGGGCAGACACCCATGCAGTACCTCGCCAGCTGGCGCATGCAGGTCGGAGCGGCGCTGCTTCGAGACACGGCCGCCACCGTGGCCTCCGTCGCGCTGGACGTCGGCTACCAATCCGAAGCTTCGTTCGCGCGCGCGTTCAAGCGATTGGTCGGCAAGCCTCCAGCGGTGTGGCGCCGGCAGGCGCGAGAAACGGCCTGACCCCATGCGCGTTGTTCACTGGATCTCACTGATCGAGAGCTCGATGCTGCTCGTCTCCTGCGGCGGAGGCGGCAGCAGCAGTGGCGACGGCGTCGGCGTATCGCAACATCGACCGGCGTTTCCGACGCGCGCCATCGAACCGGCGGCCCGCTGCGCCCGTCAGGTCCGCGACGGTCCCCGGTCCTGAGAAAAACCGGCTGCCGAAAACGTCGTCCGCAGCCAACCAACGACGGCGCGTGTGCGGGACGCGCGGTAACGCGCTGCCAGCGTCACGGCGTGCACGTCGTGACGCGTGCTGTCACCGAAGGCGTCGAGCACCGGCACCAGCGAGCCGCGTGCCACGTGCGGGCTGGCGACGACGCTGTTGATGCGTGCGATGCCGGCGCCGCTCAATGCCAGTGAAACGACGGTGGCGGTGTTGTCGGCTTGCACGTCACCCTTGACCGGCACCATCAGCGTTTGGCCGTCCTGCTCGAAGCGCCACTGGTTCTGCGGGGCGACGCCCGAATTGGAAATCAAGCGAAAGCGCGTCAGGTCTTCGATGAGAGACGGAGTGCCCTCGCGCTCGAGGTAAGCCGCCGACGCATACAAGCGTCGGTGATGGCTGCCCAGCCGTTGTGCCATGCGGGTGTCCAGCGGCGGCACGCCCGCGCGCACCGCAATGTCGATCCCTTCGGAAGCGATGTCGACCAAGCGGTCGCTCAACAGCAGTTCGAGCTTCAGGCCCGGATAGCCTTGACACAGCGCGTCGACCGCCGGCACCAGCACGTGCTCGCCCAGGATGTGGCTGACCGAGAGGCGCACCCGCCCTTCGACGCCCTCGCGCGTCGCGAGCAGCTGCTCGGCCAGCAGGTGCGCGTCGCCACAGATGCGCTGCGCCTGCTCGACGAAAAGCTGACCTTCGAGCGACGCAGACAGGCCGTGGGTCGTTCGATGGAACAGCCGCGTGCCCAGGTGCTGCTCGACGCGACTCAGCGCACGTGACACCTGACTGGCCGCAGTGTTGCGGTCGCGTGCCACGGCGGCCACCGACAGCCTCGAGCTCAGCGCAATCACAAGTTCAAAGTCGTCGATGGCCAAGCCACCGACCCCTTGCAGTTTCTGCATCACTGTCGTTCCGGGAAGGCCGTTTCCGTCGAGGAATCGGGTTCACACAATCGAGCCTCTCCGCCCCTCCATGAACATTGAAAGAGACGACCGATGAAACCCAAGGCCTTTGTCTATACCGAAGTACAGATCTCTGTGCCGTTCGACAACGCGGTGTGGCAAGACCTCAATCCGATTCTACGAACGCAGCCCGGCTTGATCAGCAAGACCTGGCTGGCGGGCCACGGCAACCACTCCGTGGGCGGGCTGTACGCGTTCGACTCGCTGGACAACGCCAGGCGGTTCGCGCAGGACTTCTTTCCTGCGGCCGCCAGGCAGGCCGATGCCGCGTTCACGACGCGCGTTTTCGACGGCGTCGCCGTCGAGGAAGCCAGCCGGCAGATGTCGTCACCGTACTTCGCCTGAGCCGAGGTGTCGCATGCCGCTGGTTCGCATTTCCCATCTGACCGGCAAGTCTGCAGAGCGGGTTGCCGCACTGTCCGACCGTGTGCACCGAGCCATGGTCGATTGCTTCGACGTGCCTCTCGACGATCGCTTCCAGATCATTTCCGCGCACGACGCGGGGCAACTGGTGGCGCCTGCCGAGTTCCTTGGCCTGCGTCACTCCAACGATGTGGTCTTCATTCAGATCACCTGCGCCGACGGGCGCAGCGTGGAAAAGAAGAAGGCGCTGTTCGCCGCTCTGGCCGAAGGCGTTTCGTCGGCGGCTTCGATTCGACCCGAAGACGTCATCGTCAACCTCGTGGAAACCCGCCGGGAGAACTGGTCCTTCGGGAACGGCCTGGCGCCGTTTGCGACATGACAGGGCAACGAGTCAACCGCGAATCGCCGCTTCGATGGTGGCGACGTCGATCTTCCTCATCGGCATCATGGCCTCGAACGCACGCTTTGCCTTGTCGCCGCCCGCGGCCATGGCTTCGGTCAGCACGCGTGGCGTGATCTGCCAGCTGATGCCCCATTTGTCCTTGCACCAGCCGCACTGGCTCTCCTTGCCGCCGTTGCCGACGATCGCGTTCCAGTAGCGGTCGGTCTCTGCCTGATCGTCGGTGGCGATCTGGAACGAGAAGGCCTCGCTGTGCTTGAACTGCGGCCCGCCGTTGAGGCCGATGCAGGCAACGCCTGCGACGGTGAATTCCACGGTCAGCACGTCGCCCGCCTTGCCGCTGGGGTAGTCGGCGGGCGCACGATGCACCGCGCCAACGCTGCTGTGCGGAAAGGTTCGTGCGTAGAAAAGGGCGGCCTCTTCCGCGTCGTGTTGATACCAGAGACAGATCGTGTTCTTGGCCATCGGACGAGCTCCTTCTTGCTGTGGGTACGGCGACATCATGCCCCCGTCGATCAGGCACAGTCCACCTCAGGACCTGCCGGAGATGCCATGCCTGTCGCCAGCGCCACCCTGCTGAAGTCGATCGAGGACTGCCGAACATGATCGTCCACCTCGTCGACGGCACCTACGAGCTGTTTCGCCACTTCTACGGCCTGCGCCGCTTCAACAAGGGCAAGGACCGGCCGCTCG
>JBDTNU010000259.1:0-5644 GCA_039933535.1 Caldimonas sp.
GAGAGGCCTTCGAACTCGATCATTCGGGTGCGCAGCAGGTCGTCCTGCAGGTCGCGCGTGAGTCGGGCCTGGGCCACCAGCTCGTCTTCGGTCGTCTCGAGCGAGCGTTGCAAGGTGCGCTGCACGGTGGCCACGTCGTTGACCGACTCGGCCATCATCCGCGTCAGCTCCTGGAAGCGCGTGAAGCGATCGAACTCGAGCGGATCGAAGGCCTGCGACGCGGCCTTCGCAGCTTCGAGCCGCGAGGTCATCTGCACTTCGCCCTGCAGCTCGATGTCGCGCAACTGGCCGCGCAGGCGCTCGAGATTTTCAGTCAGGTCCGCCAGCGACCCCTTGATCTGGCCGACGCCGGATTCGATCCGCGAGCGCGTGATGCTGACCTCACCGGCCTGGTTGACAAGGCGATCGAGCAAGGGCGCGCGCACACGAACCGCCGATTGCGCAGCAGCCTGGGCGCGCTCCGCCGGCTTGACCGCCGCACCGCCAACGCCGGCCGTGAAGCGCGACCAGTCGATCGCCGGCAGGTCGGCGGCAGCCTGTGGGCGCGGCGCGCTTGCCGGCGCGGCATCGGCTGGCAACGCCTTGCCGCGGCGATCGCCCTTCGCCGATTTCTTGCCTTCGGGCGCGGGCGGCGGCACTGCCGCGATGACCACCGCGGGCGCTGCGGGCGCAGCCGCGGGCGCGGTTGGCGCAGCGGCAGGCACGATGGCCACGACCGGCGCAACGTGTGGAGCGACGGCTGAGACCGGGACGATCGGCGCGACCGGCGCGACCGCGGCGGCCACCGCATCGGCATACGCCTGCGCATCACGGCTGCGCAGCGCGTCGAAGGCATTCGTCATCGCGTCGGAACGCGTCTGCAATATCTCGACGTCCGCGGCATCGACGACCGCCTCGCCGGCCGTCAGGCGCTCGATCCGCGTCTCGAGCCGGTGCGCCATCTCGCCCAGGCGCATCGCCCCGGCGAGCCGGGCGCCGCCCTTGAGCGTATGCAGCACGCGCATGCACGCGTTGGCATGGCTGGCGGTCGTCGGCTCGCGCGCCCAATCGCGCAACTGCGTGGCCAGCTTGGGCAGCAGCTCGAGCGCTTCCTCCTCGAAGATCGGGAACAGCTCGAGGTCGACCGCGTCGACAGCATCGATGTCGTCGTCGACGTCGCCCAAGGCGGCGGCGTGCGCGGCGTGCGCGGGCCGCACCACTTCAGTGGGCGCCGCAGCGAGCGGCTTCAGCTCCGACACGCCGAGCGTGCCGAAGGGTGCGAGCGCACCGAACGCCGACATGCCGGCCTCGGGCGGCTCTTCGCCTGCATCGGGCGTCGGTGCATCGTCGTGCGGCACCACTTCGTCGAGCGCGACCGGCAGCGTGGCGCGCGCGGTCTCGGCGACGGCCTCGTCGTCCATCGCCGGGGGCTCGGGCTGCGCCGCTTGCGACGACTCGGCGACCGCTTCGGCCGGCGCTTCATCGATGTCGAGGCTGATCAGCGTGTCGACGTCGATCTCGGTATCCGGCGGCGATTCGCTGTCGACGCCACCCGCGAGCTCGGACGCTGCGGTCACCGCCTCGAGACGCTTGGCCGAGCTCAACTCGTGCTCGGCCAGTCGCGCCATGAGCTGGGGCTCGGGCTCTTTCAGGAAGCCGGCGGCAAACTGGTGCAGAAGGCGCCGGATCTCCTCGGCGGCGTTGACGAACAGGCGCGCTTCCTCGTCGGTGCCGTGGCCGATCACCTGCGAGCGCGCGAGCGCATGCTCGAGCGCGCGGGCCAGATGCGACAGGTCGGAAAAGCCGACCGTCGCGGAGCTTCCGGCGAGCGAATGCGCCAGCGCGATCGGCGTCTCGTCGAGCGGCCGATGCAGCTCCATCGCCCATTCCGCGACTTCGGTCATGAGGCGGCGCGAGAGCTCGTCCGCCTCGTTGAGGTAGATGTTGAAAAGCGGGATGCCGATGCGCAGCGGCCCGACGATCTTCACATGCTCGTCGGCATTCGCGACGTCGATCGCCTCTTCATCTGCGGCGGCGGCGCTGGCTTTGTCGTGCTCGGTGGCATGGAACGGCGGCTCGTCGTGCGCCACGGGCAACTCGGGCAAGGGCATCGGCCGCGATGCCGCGGTTCGCGTCGCCGCAGGCAGCGCTTCGCCGCTCGAGAGGTCGAGCTGCAGACCGTCGATCGAACCGATGCCGGTGTTGACGCTGGTCGGCGCAAGCAGCTCGATCATCGGCGCCGATTCGAAGGGGCCGCCGAGGTCGAGATCGATTGTCCCGCTCGGCACCTCGTCGAACTGCGAGTTGGTCAGCGTCGTCTGAGCCGTGTCTTCGTGCGAGTCGTCGAAGCGGTCGAACATCGCTGCGGCGCCGATGTCGATGACCGGCAGATCGACCGGCGCGGCGGGTTGATCCTCGAAGCGCTCGAGGCCCGACAGGTCGAGCTCGAACGCCACTTCGGGACTCGGTTCCGACCCCTGCGCAGCGACACGGGGACGGTCGCCGAAGTGCAGATCGGCGGCACTCGGCAGATCCTCCGGCAGGCCGAGCGGCAAGGCGATGTCGGAGCTGGCCTCGCCCATCTGCAGACGCCGCGCGACGCGGTCGGCAGCCATCTTGACTTCGCCTTCGTTGCGACCAGTGTCGCGATGGGCGGCGATGTCGTCGACCCAGCTCGAGAGATGGCCGAACACCCAGTTCGCGAACTCGACCAGCGCCGGCTCGGCGGCGCGTTGGTCGGCGAGCTGCGTGTTGAAGACCTGCTCGCCGGCCCAGGCCGCTTCGCCGAAGGCCTTCAGCCCGACCATGCGCGAGCTGCCCTTGAGCGTATGAAAGGCGCGCCGCAGCGTCGTCAGCAGGCCGAGGTCGTCGGGCGAATTCAGGAGCCCGGCAGTGGCCGCCCGGGCACCCTCGATCACCTCACGCGCTTCCTCGAGGAAGATGTCGCGCATCTCGTCGTCGTGCTCGAGATCGCCGATCAGGGCGATCGGCTTCATCGGCGCGAGCGGCGCCGGCTCGCTCAGCGGCTCGAACCCCATCGGCTCGGTGGCGGTGGCAACGAAGTCGACCAGCGCTTCGGAGAGCTCGCCGCGCGCGGTCGTCATCTTGATCGGATCGTCGGCGGCGTCGACGATCGCCTCCTGCGCCTTCAGCACGGCAGCGGCCAGCGTCGGCTGGTCGGCGGCCTGCGCTTCGTGCGAAAGGCGCTCGAGCTCGCGCGTCACTTCCTGAAGCGGCACGTCGTCGCGGACCGAGCTGAATGCGAGCAGCTGCGCTTGCTCGATGAGACGCGGCTCGACTGGCGTCGGCCCGGGATGCTCGACCTTGGCCGAATCGGCGCGGCCCATCACCGGCGCCAGGGTGCCGGCTTCTGCGTCGAACACGAACAGCGACTTGGCGAGCTGCGGCTGCACGCTCAGCATGTCGATCATGAAGCCGAGCGCGCTCAGGTTGCCGGCGAGGCGATCGAAGACGCCGGCCTGGGCTATCCGCGCCGGGTCGACTTCGGTCGAGACCAGTCCATGCACTTCGTCGCGCATGCGCAGCAAGGCCTGCGACGCCTGGTCCATGCCGAGAACCGACAGCACGCCGCGCATCGACGCGAACTGCGTCGGAACGTCGACGAGGACACCGGCGTCGGCCGGGTTGCGGAAGAAGTCGTCGATCGCCTTCTCGACGACGCTGAGCGAGGCACGCAGCTCCTGGACCACGCTGCCCATCGTCTGCCGGTCGGAGACGCGCCGGTACAGCTCTTCCATCCACGGCTCGAGCGGCTCGGGCGGCGCTTCCTGGCGGACTGCGGCCAGGCGCTCGCCGAGGCGGCGAACGCGGTCGGCGTGATCGGGATCGTCGAAGTCTCCGTCTTCCAGCGCCGCCTCGATGTAGAGCAGGCTGGTGGCCACTTCCATGGCCAGCGGCGCCGGGGGTGCCGCGTTCGCGGCTTGCGTCTGCGCAACCGCGGTCTGCAGCTCGGCGGCAAACGATTCTCCGTAGGGGAAGAGCCGGCGCAGCGAATCGCCGACCAGCGCGAACTGCTCGGCCAGGCCCGAGATGCGGTGCATTTCGCCGCCCGCCGTCGCCGACCACGCTTCCTTGGCGGCGATGACGCGCTTCTTGGCGTGAGTGATGATGGCCGGATCGAACCGGCCGAGCACGCTCAGCGAATAGTCGGTCGGCGCCTGCAAGGGCAGGCCGTAGGCGGCGCGCGCGGCCGTCAGGCGGGGCACGCGCAGGCCGGGCGTGCCGGGGGCGGCTTGCGCGCAGAAGAAGAGCAGGTCGCGGGCCAGTCGCTCGGAGACGTCGGAGTCGCCGCGCTGGAGGATGCGGAACTGGGCAAGCAGGCGCGAGGCGACGCGCTTGGTGAAGACGTCGAAGCCGAGAAGGCCGTGATGCTGCGCCTCGAACATCGCCGCAGCGAGGTTCCAGAAGCTGCGCACCTGCGGATGCGCAGACCCGGCGGCAAGGCTGGCCGCGAGATCGCTCATCTTGGCGGCGGCGGTGAGCGCCTGCATGCCGCGCATGAGTTGCAGCAGATGGCTTTCGAGCTGGCTGCGGATGTCGGAATCGGCCGTGCGCGGTACGACGTTCGGGTCGTTCTCGATCTCGCGCCAGCGCCAGTCCATGGTCCAGAGATCGGCCGGGTGAACACGCTCCGCCTCGACCGCTTCCTGGACTGCGCGGTATTGCGGGAACAGTGAAAGCGGCGACACGTTCTTGCCGCCCAGAACGCGCGAGAGGAAGTCGAGCAGCGCGAACGACGAGCGCTCGATGTCCGCAACCAGCTCGGGGGTGAGCGCCTGCGGCCGGGCGATGCTGCGCTGCACGGCGGCCTCGCTCGCGCGCAACACGATCGCCGCTGCGGGCAAGCCGACCAGCTCGAGCGCGCCGACGCCCTGATGGATCTGCGAGCGCGCCGTGCGCAGCACACCCGGATCGACGTGGTCGAGATCGGAGCCGGTGACGGCTTCCGCGTCCTTGATGAAGCGGCGTAGCGCCTTGTGCGCGGCGTCGAGGGACCGGCGCAACTCCTCCTGCACCCAGGCGATCGCGCTCAGATCGTCGCCAGTCGGTGGCGTCACATTGGCGACGGCTTCGTCGAGCGTGCTGTCCATGCGGCGCCTCGGCAATCTTTAAAAAATAGGAGCGCGCGGCGCCCGAGATCAGTGGCTGTGAAAGGCGATCAGGCGATCTTGAATCGCGCCACGGACTGGTTGAGCTCCTCGGCCGTCCGCGACAGCTCGCGCACCATCTGCGCTGTCGAGCGCGTGCCCTCGCCGGTCTGCTCGGTCACCGCGAAGATGTGCTGGATGTTGGCGGCCACGACGTTGGCCGACTGCGCTTCGGAGAGCGACTGCTGCGAAATGCTGGCGACAAGGTCGGTCAGCTGGCGCGTGATCTTGTCGATCTCGCCGAGCGCCGTACCGGCCGCGTCCGACAGTCGCGTTCCCTCGACCACGCCTTGCGTCGATCGCTCCATGGCGCCGACCGCATCCTGCGTGTCGGTCTGAATCGTCTTGACCAGGGCCGCGATCTGGCGCGTCGCGTCGGCAGAACGTTCGGCCAGGCGCTGCACTTCCTCGGCCACCACCGAAAAGCCGCGACCCGCTTCTCCAGCCGACGCGGCCTGGATGGCGGCGTTCAGCGCCAGCACGTTCGTCTGCTCGGT
>JBDTNU010000260.1:0-5609 GCA_039933535.1 Caldimonas sp.
TCCGATGTGTGGATCTCCCGCATCAATCGCACAGCGGCCGCGAGAGTGCCGACCATGACGTCATCGCAATCCGCAGGGAAGCTGCGGCCGCTGTCTTCCCGGCCGCAGAAGGATCGCGCGATCACGATGGCCGTCATCTTGGCCATCGTGATCGCGTTGGCAGAGGTCGCGCTCGACCTTGCCACCCCGCTGGAGCTCGACCTGGCGTCGATGTTCGCGGTACCCCTGCTGCTGGCCGCGTACACCCGCCGACCTTCGCTGCTGTGGTCGCTCTCGCTGTTGCTCGGCGCCGCGACTCTCGTCGTCTACTCGCTGCACATCGGCGCGGTCATGCCGGCGCTGAAGGAAGAGGTGCTCATCAACCGCCTGCTCGACGTGGTGGCGCTGCTCATCACTACCGGTGTGCTGCATGTGTGGATGCACTCTCTCGACGTGCGCGAGAGCCAGTTCCGCCTCCTGACCGAACAGAATCGGCGACTCGAGACCGCCAACCGGATGCTGGTCGAGCACGAAGCGCAAATCCTTCGCCAGAACGAGGAGCTCGACCGGCGCCACAAGGAAGCGGTGGCGTCGCGCGAGCGCACGAGCCGGCTACTGGTTGCCGTGTCGCATGACATCCGCACGCCGATTCAGACCATCGGCCTCGTCGCCGAGCTGATGCGCCGTACCGGGGAGAATTCGGCGCTCGCAGACCGGGTGCCGAAGATGGCCCGCCAACTGCAGGCCAATGCCGCGACGCTGGTGTCGATGGTCACCGACCTGCTCGACCTCGCGCGCTTCGACTCGGGCCGCATCGATCTGAACGAGAGCACGTTCGCGCTCGACGAGCTGGTCACGGCCAAGTGCCGTGAGCTCGACGCGCTGGCAGAGACGAAGGCGCTGTCGCTCGTCGCGCACACGCCGCCCGGGCCGCTGTGGGTGCGCAGCGACCGTGCAAAGGTGGATCGCGTGCTCGCCAACCTGATCGGAAATGCGATCAAATTCACTGCGCACGGCAGCGTGACCGTCAGCTTGAAGGTGAGTCCGTCCGGCTCTCCCGTGCTGCAGGTGACTGATACCGGCCGCGGAATCGAGCCGGAGGCTCTCGACCGGATCTTTGACGAATACGCGCAGGCCGGACACATCGACAGCGCCGCGGAGCGCGGCTGGGGGCTGGGCCTGGCCATCAGCCGGCGTCTCGCGAAAGTCCTGGGCGCGACCATCGACGTCAGCAGCAAGCTCGGGCACGGAAGCACCTTCACGCTGACGCTCCCTGAACACTGCGTGATCGACATCGCACCGCTCGAGCTCCCCGCGTTCGCTGGAGATCGTCTCGCGAACTGAAGCCGGTCCGGGTTTCGTTCGGCGAGGGTGCCCCTGGAAGCCATGCGCAGCCAAGTCGATCGTGTCGCGTGCCGACGGCGGCCCCGTGCTGCAGCCACTGCATTGCGCCGATTCGGCTCGATCGCGGACGTGACGAGGTTCAACTCGTCGGTATGCGCATCGATCGCGCGCTCGGCGCCACGCACGTGGTCACCAGTGCGCTGTAGACGACGTCAGGCAATCGATCGATTTCGCGCAGCACGGTCTTTTGCGTCGCGCAGTGCCGTCCCGTGGCCCGACTTCCTGCCTGTGGATACGCCGTCCGGCGCCGTCCCAGATCGTGTTCATGCCACCACCTTCCTGCCACGAAGTGCGGCGATATCCTGGCTCGACAAGCCGATCTCGTTGAGTACCGCGTCGGTGTCGTCGCCCAGTCGTGGCGCCGACGAACGCACGCTCCCCGGCGTCCCGAGCAGCTTGGGCACCACGCCGGGCACGTCGAGCTCGTGGCCATCGCGCGTGGTCTGACGCAGGATCATGTCGCGGGCACGGTAGTGCGGGTCCTCCACGATGTCCTTCGCGGTATAGACCTTGCCGGTCGGCACTCGCGCCTGTCCAAGCTCCGCAAGCACCTGGTCGACGGACCTCGATCGCGTCCAGGCCTCGATGGCGTGGTCCAGCTCGACCACCCGCGCCACCCGGCCGGCGTTGTCCGCCAGCTCCGGGTCGGCGGCCAGTTCGTCACGCCCGATCGCCTGCATCAACCGCTTGAAGATGCTGTCGCCGTTGCCGGCGATCAGGACGAACCCGTCGCTGCACCGATAGGCATTCGAAGGTGCGATGCCGGGCAGCGCGCTGCCGGCGGCCTCGCGGACGACGCCGAACGCGCTGTATTCGGGGACCAGACTCTCCATCACGTTGAGGACCGCCTCGTTCAGCGCCACGTCGACGACCTGCCCCAGGCCGCCGTTGACCTTGCGGTGGTAGAGCGCCGTGAGGATGCCGATCGTTCCGTGCAGGGCAGCCAGGGTGTCACCGATGGAGATCCCGCAGCGCACCGGTACCTTGCCGGGCTCACCGGTCAGATGGCGCAGGCCGCCCATGGCTTCGCCGATCGCACCGAAGCCCGGCAAGTCGCGATACGGGCCGGTCTGGCCGTAGCCGGAAATGCGCAGCATCACCAGTCCCGGGTTGAGCCTGGCCAGCTGTTCATAGCCCATTCCCCAGCCCTCCAGCGTGCCGGGGCGGAAGTTCTCGATCAGCACGTCGGCACCCTCGATCAGCTTGCGGGCGATGTCCTGGCCCTCGGCGCTGCGGAGGTCGAGCGCGATCGATCGCTTGTTGCGCGACTGGACCTGCCACCAGACCGACGTGCCGTCCTGGATCAGCCGCCAGTTGCGCAGCGGATCGCCCGCGCCGGGTGCCTCGATCTTGATGACGTCGGCACCGAACTCGCCCAGCGTCTTGCCGGCAAACGGCCCTGCGATCAACTGTCCCATCTCGATGACGCGCAGTCCTTGGAGAGCGCCCGGGACAACCCCCTCGTGCGTGATTGAAGTCATTGCTGTTTCCTTGAAGTGACCGCCTTGCTGGATGAGGAAAACCATCGAGAACGTGATGATGGTCGTGCCGGTATTGATGACCCGCTGCCCGTTCCGTGGTAGTGGAACACCGGACCGACGGCACCTCAGGCGAGAACGACCAAGAATGCAGCGCAGAACGCCGCTGGCGAGCCAGCCGAGCGAGTGACGCTGCTGGCGAACCGGTCGCAGCTCGTGAGAATCGGTGACCACGTCGCATACGAAGCGCTGGCCGTCGTCGGCATGGCGCCGCGTCGATTCGGACGTCTGGCACGTCGATTGCCGATGCAGTCCTTCCCGCGGGGTTCACGGCTTCGCGCGGATCTGTCCGTCTCTCAAAAAGGAAGCCCTGTGAAGGAAACCGTTCCATTCGAAAACGCGGTGGATCTTCTCGATGCCGATCACAAGGCCGTCAAGAAGATGTTCGTCGAATTCAATGCGTTGTGCGACGACGCTGCGCCGGCCGAAGCCCGCCGAGCGCTCGCCGCGCGCATTTGCCATGCGCTGACCGTGCACAGCCAGATCGAAGAAGAGATCTTCTACCCGGCGGTACGACAAGCGACCGGCGACGACCCCTTGATGGATGAGGCCCTCGCCGAACACGCCGAGGCGAAGCAACTCATCGCCCGTATCCAGGGCATGAAAGCCACGTCCGACGCCTACGACGCGACGGTCAAGGACTTGGGCAAGGCCATCGACGCGCATGTTCTAGAGGAACGTGAGCAGATCTTCCTCGAGGCGCAGCGGGCGCCGCTCGACCTGCGGGGACTGGCCGTGCCGCTTTATCAACGCAAGAAGGCGCTCATCGCCGCTGCGCCGAAGGCCAAGGCACCCTCGCCGAAGCCGATGAAAAAGGAGAAAGCATGAGAGCCCTCGTCTACAACGGACCGCGAGACGTCGCCGTCCAGAACATGCCGGACGCTGCCGTTGAACGGACGACCGACGTGCTGGTGAAGATCACGAGCACCAACATCTGCGGCTCGGACCTGCACATGTACGAAGGCCGGACCGCCATGGAGCCGGGCCGCATCCTCGGCCACGAGAACATGGGCGTCGTCATCGAGGTCGGCTCGGCGGTCGACCGCATCAAGGTGGGAGACCGGGTCTGCCTCCCGTTCAACATCGGCTGCGGCTTTTGCGAGAACTGCGAGCAGGGCCTGAGCGGGTTTTGCCTTACGACCAATCCGGGCACTGCGGGTGCGGCGTATGGCTTCGCCGGCATGGGCCCTTACAGCGGCGGGCAGGCCGAGTTGCTGCGCGTCCCCTACGGCGACTTCAACTGCCTCGTGCTGCCGCGCGACGCCGAGGAAAAGGAAGCCGACTACGTGATGCTGTCCGACATCTTTCCCACCGGCTATCACGCGACCGAGCTGGCCGGCGTGCGGCCCGGCGAGAGCGTCGTCATCTATGGCGCCGGCCCTGTCGGTCTCATGGCGGCGGTGTCGGCGACATTGAAGGGCGCGAGCCAGGTGATGGTCGTCGATACCCACAAGGACCGGCTTGCGCTCGCCGAGAAGGCCGGCGCGATCGCGATCGACGATACCGAAGGCGACGGCGTCGACAAGATCATGGAGTTGACCGGCGGGAAGGGCGCGGACCGCGGCTGCGAATGCGTCGGCTACCAATGCTGCAACATGCATCGCGAGGAGGTTCCGAACCTGACCATGAACAATCTGGTCGCGACGGTGAAGGCCACCGGCCGGATTGGCGTCGTGGGCGTCTTCATGCCCGAGGACCCGGGCGCCAAGGACAAGCTCCAGAAGCGCGGCCAGATGGCCTTCGACTTCGGCAGCTTCTGGTTCAAGGGCCAGAGCATGGGCACGGGCCAGGCCAACGTCAAAGCCTACAACCGACTGCTGAGCCGGCTGATCGAGAAGGACAAGGTCAAGCCGTCATGGATCGTCTCTCACGAGCTGCCCCTGGAGAAGGCACCCGAGGCCTACGCGAACTTCGACAAGCGCAAGGATGGATGGACCAAGGTGGTGTTGAAGCCCGGCGGATGAGCGGGTTGGACTAGAGCCGCGCGCTCGGCGACCAGGAACTCAGCCCGTGAGCTCGAGAACGACGACCTGGTTGTCGGCGGCCGGCCAGGTCCGCCCGACGATGCGCTCGCCATTGAACTCGCCGACCACCGCGCGAGAAGCATAGTCGGCAAGCTTCAGCCGTGCCGTCGCCACGCCGGGCACCCCGCTCGGGATGCCGGCCGGCGGGCTTGTGCCATCGAGCACGATGCGGTCGCGCGGCAGGCCGAAGTAGCCGCGCGGCCGGGTGAAGACGACGATCGCCTTGGCGTCGCGCTCAGCCTCGACGAAGCGCTCCGGATGCAGGCTCACGATCTCGGAAGAACGCGGAAACGGCGAGCGGTAGACATGCAGCAGATCGATCCAAGCACGCTTGCGCAGCACGCCGTTTCATGGAAGTTCCCGGCTTGTGAAATTCAACCGGTGCCTTCACTACGCATCGCTCGACGCAGCGGGCTGCTCAGCGTCAGGTTCTCTGAGCGCGCGTTGCAGGAGTCGAGCGACGCATGCGAGACGCGGGAGCCACTAGCCCCAGGCCCGCAGCCAAAAGGATCCAGGTCTCCGGTTCAGGCACGGAAGAGACGATGCTGTCGGGAGCGAAAGCGATGTCGCCTATCGTTCCAGGAATGGCGCCTCCGGACGTGAGGAGCTTGGTCGGCCCTATGGCGCCCGAGGTGGGATCGATCTGGTAGATGACGGAATCGCC
>JBDTNU010000261.1:0-5572 GCA_039933535.1 Caldimonas sp.
CGAAGAAGCTGGCGAAGCCGCCGAGCACGGTCATGAAGACGAGCTCGCCCGAGTGGGTCCAGTAGGCGAGCTCGGGGTCGGCCTGGCCGATGTTGATGGCAAGGATGACGCCGCCGAGGCCGCAATAGAAGGCCGAGATCAGGAACGCGATCAGGCGAAACAGGCGAACGCGCACGCCGAGGTACTCGGCCTTGCGCGGGTTCTCGCGGATCGCCGCCAGATGCAGGCCGAACGGCGAATGGACGATCCGCCACATGACGATGCCGAGCACCACCGCGAGCAGGAGGCAGGCGTAGTAGAACGGGCCGACCAGGAAGGCGGTCTTGTCGAGCTCCTTCCATTCCATGCCCAGGATCGTCGGCCGCAGCACGCGGATGCCGGTGTCGCCGCCGGTGAGGTCGTAGAACTTGAACAGGAAGGAGTGGAAGAGCATGCCGAAGGCCAGCGTCAGGATGCCGAAGAAGATGCGCACGTAACGCACCGAGAGCAGCGCCACCGGGATCGCGGCGAGCGTCGCCGCCACGCCCGAAGCGAGCAGGATCAGCTCGAAGCTCTTCACCCCCATCCGGCTCGACAGCACCGCGGCGCCGTAGGCGCCTATGGCGACGAACAAGGCGTGACCGAACGAGAGCAGGCCGGTCGTCCCGAACAGCAGGTTGAAGCCGAGCAGGGCGATCGCGTAGGCGAAGGCAGGCAAGACCAGCGTCACGTAATAGGGCTCGGCGACGTACGGAAAGGCGGCGAGCACGGCGATCGCAACGGCGACGAAGCCGAACAGGACGGCGCGTCCGGGTGCGGCGCTCATTCGACCGGCTTTCCGAACAGGCCCGCGGGCCGCACGACCAGGACCACGATCACGATCAGGTAGATCGCCAGCACCTCGAGCTCGGCGTAGAAAGAGATCGCCGCGGCGCGCGTCAGGCCGACGATCAGTGCGCCGACCAGCGCACCGCGCATGCTGCCCAGGCCGCCGATCACGACCACCGCGAAGGCCTCGACCACCAGCTCGACGGGCATGTCGAGCGACGCCGCGGCGGTCGGCACGACCAGCGCGCCGCCGACGGTGCCGAGCATCGTGCCGAGGGTGAAGACGCTGGCGTAGATCCAGCGCACGTCGGCACCGAGCGCCTCGGCCATCTCGCGGTTCTCGGCCGTGGCGCGGAGGATCCGGCCGTAGCGGGTGCGCTGCAGGAACAAGCCCAGGCCGACCGCGATGCTCAGGCTCGCCGCCATCACCAGCACGTTGTAGGTGGGAAACGAGACTTCGCCGATCGTCACCTTGCCGTAGCTCATCGAGAGGTTGCCGAGTTGCTGCGGATTGGCGCCCCAGAAGAAGCGGAGCACGTCCTGGAACATGAGGACGAGCGCGAAGGTGAGCAGGAGCTGGAATGCCTCGTCGCGCTTGTAGACGGTGCGCAGCAGGAGCTCGATGAATGGGCCGACTGCCCCGATCAGCACGCCTGCGAGCACCAGCACCGGCAAGAAGGCCCACGGCGGCGAGCCGTGGGCAGCGGCCCAGTTCACCGCGGTGATGCCGAAGTAGGCGCCCAGCGCGTAGAAGGAGCCGCAAGCCAGGTTGACGATGCGCTGCACGCCGAACACCAGCTGCAGCCCGGCGGCGACGAGAAAAAGCACGGCGGCGTGGAATACGCCGCCGAGCAGGACGTCGAAGAAGGAAGTCAACGCGCGGCGCTTCGGCCGATCAAAGTTTGATGGTCGCCGTCTCGATCCACTTCCAGAAGTCCACGCCGGTCGGCTTCTGCAGCTGGTCGGAGTACATCTTCGTCACGTCGGTCAGGGTCGGGAAGTCGTAGCGGTTCTTGTGCGTCGTCAGGCCCTGGTAGAAAGTCTGCTCGGCAATGTGGTCCTTGCGCATCTCGGCGGGGCCGCCGAGCGACTCGACCTTCAGCCCTTCCATGGCGTGGATCGTGTCGTCGAGCGAAGGCCATGCGTTCTTCGCCTTGTAGGCCTTCTCGACGCCGGCCCGGTAGATGTGCATCGCGAAGTAGGCGCGGTCGGCCTCCCAGTGCGGATAGTCGTTGTACTTCGCGTAGTAGTCCTGGACGAAGAATCGCTGCAGCGGCGACGCATTCTCGAGGTCGAAGTAGAGCGTGTTGTGGCCGAAGATCATGCCCTCCGGGGTGAACTCCTTCTTCAGCAGCGTGTGCTGGAAGCCGGCGCCCGGGAACACGAACTTGGTCTTGCCGTCCATCAGGCCGGCGCCGTGCGCGGTCTTCATGAAGATCGGCAGGTCGGCAAACAGCAAGGAGGAAAAGACCAGGTCCGGCTTGGCGGCCTTCAGCGCCGCGACGTGCGAGGTGAGGTCGAGCGTGCCGACCTTCGGCCACTGGTCGGCGACCAGCTTGTATTCGACGCCGAACTTCTTCAGCAGCGCCTGGAACGCGGCGAAGTTGTTGCGGCCGTAGGAGTAGTCGGGGTTGATGCCGGCCACGGTCGCGAACTTGCCCTTCCAGTGCTTGATCGCGAGCAGCGAGCTCATCACCGCTTCGCACTCGTTGTCGGTGCTGCGGAAGACGTAGTGCGGGTTCTGCATCGTTTCCTTGACGCCGTCCTGCGTGGTGCCATCCCAGAAGATGAGGAGCGCCTTCATCTCTTCGGCCACCGCGCCCATCGCCAGGCTGACGCCCGAGGAAACGATGCCCTGCACGCAGTCGACCTTGT
The DNA here is from genome assembly GCA_039933535.1 of Caldimonas sp. GTDB lineage: Bacteria > Pseudomonadota > Gammaproteobacteria > Burkholderiales > Burkholderiaceae_C > Schlegelella_A. The sequence continues at coordinate 2,683 of JBDTNU010000261.1, forward strand.
CCTGCAGGACCAGCTTTCGCAGCCGCTCGATCGAGTCCTTCGGATTGGTCTCTTCCTCGACGATCAGCTCGACCTTGCGGCCGGCGATGCCGCCGGCGGCGTTGATGCGATCGACGGCGAACAGCGTGCCGCGCAGGCCGCACTCGCCGATGGTGCCGACCACGCCCGCCTTGGGCGCGATGATGCCGATCTTCAAGGGCTTGTTCTGGGCGAACGCGGGCGCGCCGATGAGGCTTTGCGCGACCAGCGCCGCACCGGCGCCGCCGATGCCCTGGAGGATCTGTCTGCGATTCGTTGTCATGTCGTCTCCTGTCGTGATTCGTTGTCGTCGGATCGTCTAGAGATCGGTCCGCTCGGCTTCGACGGCCTTGCGCTCGTTCATGTTGAATCGACCGTCGTAGATCGGCCGCGCGGCGGTGGTCGGCCCCGGGTACTGGACGAAGAGCATCTCGCCACCGGTTTCGGTGAACAGCTCGTCTTCGTAGTGCGGGTCGGAATAGAACACCATGGTGCCCGGCCCGTAGTGCTTGCCACCGATCAGGAACTCGCCGCTCAGGATGTACCAGACCTGCGCGAAGTCGTGGTGATGCAGCGGGTGGCGCCCGCCCGCCTCGTAGCGGACGATGCCGGCATTCGGCTCGGTCGGTCGCTCGGGCCGCGGATGGAAAAGCATCTTGCCGGTTTGTCCCGGCCAGCGGATGGTTTCCCACTCGCGCTCGTCGCGGTGCACGAATTCGGCGGGACGGTGTAGGGATTCGACCTTGGCGTTCATGGGGATGTCTCCTTCAGGTTGCAACCGCTTCTTGGTCGAGGCGCGCGCCGGTGCGATCGAGCGCCTCGCGCACCGCCTGCCCGGGCAGTGCCCGCGGCGCGATGCCGGATTCAAGACAGAGCGCCGCGGCGTGGCCGATGGCGTGGCCATACGAGAAGCACTGCGCCGTCACGCGCGCCGAAGCGACCGCCTCGTGCTGCGCCGAAAGGCAGCGGCCGGCGGTCAGCAGGCCCTCGCCGCGGAGCGGCACGAAGCAGCCGTAGGGCACCTCGTACCAGTCGTCGAGCAGCCACTCGACGCGCGGCCTGGCGCCGGCGTGGAGCTCGATCGGCCAGGGCGATCGGGCGATGCCGTCGGCGAACTTGCGCCCGGCCAGGATGTCGGCGTTGGCGAGGGTCGTGACGCCTCGCGCCTGCCGCGTCTGGCGCACGCCGACCTGCACGCCGGTGTCGACCACGAAGGAGCGCTCGCAGCCCACGAGATGGTCGCGGAAGAAGCGGGCGTACTCGCGCACCTGCAGGCGGCCTTCGAACTCGGCATCGGTGAAGTCGCGCGCTGAAAGGGTGTTCAGCTCGCGCCCGTCGCCGCCGACGACGCGCGTGCAGTTGCAGAGCAGCTCGTCCGGCCGCGTCGTCGGGAACAGCCAGATCTTCGAGCGCGGCAGGAAGTAGCCGTTGCGGTGATGCCGGCGCAGCAGCTCCGACACCTGCTCGGGCAGGATCGTGTCCTCGCCGTAGGCGGCGATGAAGCGCGCGGTGTCGACCGCGCCCAGGCGAAAGATCATGGTCGGGTTCTGCACCGTGCCGTTGTCGCCGACGAAGGACTCGAAGCCGGACATCGCGACCAGGTCGGCGTCGCCGCTGGCGTCGATCGTGAGGCGGGCGCGCAGCTCGACCGGTCCTTCCTTCGACCAGGCCGTGGCGCCGAGCACGCGGTCGCCGTCGAGCAGGGTGCCGGTGATCACCGTGTGGAAGAGGACGCGCACGCCAGCCTCGCGCAGCAGGTGGTCGGCGGCCTCGCGCCACATCAGCGGATCGTGCACCCGTGTCCAGGTCTTGCCGTAGCGCAACGGCGGCGTCAGTCCGCCGCGCGACTCGAGCAGGCGGACGAATTCGTCGGCGAAGCCGAACACGACCTGGCGCGGCTCGGCGTCGGCGCGATCGCTCGCTTCATACAGGCCGCAGACCGTGCCCGACATGCCGGCGACCGCGCCACCGCCGCAGAACCCGTAGCGCTCCACCAGTACCACGCGCAGACCCTGCCGCGCGGCGGTCACGGCTGAAGCCACGCCGGCCGCACCGCCGCCGGCGACCAGCACGTCGGCATCGATCTTCACGGTAGCGCGCCGGTCGGTGCCGGGGCTCATGTCGGGATCACCGTGGCGCGGGTGAACGACTCGATCGCGTCGAGCAGGCGATCGCTCGCGTCGGCGGCGCGTTGCTCGTCCTGCGCGGCGATGGCGCGGGCGATGTCGGCATGCAGCTTGGCGGTCTGCGGCATGGCGGCGGCTTGCTGGTGGTGCATGTACCAGAAGCGGCGCGAGAGCGAGTGCATCAGGCTCATCGCGTTGGCCGCGAACTCGTTGTGCGAGGCCGCGGAGCAGAGCACGTTGAAGTCGCGGTCGAAGCGCATGAAGGCAACGTCGTCGCCCGCCTTGGCGGCCTTCTCGAAGCCGACGGCGAGAAGACGAAAGCGCGAGCGCTCGGCCTCGGTCGCGCGGCGTGCGGCGCTGCGCGCGATCAGCCGCTCGAGCTCGCGCCGCACCTCGAGCAGGCGAAGCTGCGCGGCGACGTCGATCGGCGAGACGATGATGCCGCGACGCGGCAGGATCGCGACCAGGCGCTCGCGCGCCAGCCGTTGCAGGGCTTCCCTGATCGGCGTGCGGCCGATGCCGAGGTGGTTCGAGAGCTCCGCCTCGGAGATTGCGCTGCCTGGCGCAAGCTTGAGGAAGACGATCATCTCCTCGATGTCGGCGTAGGCGCGATCTGTGAGGCTCTGCGCCGGCGCAATTTCCTCCTCGGCGGCGCGGCGGTTCACTGGTGCTTCCGCTTCTCGACAAGGCCCAGGAATTTCTCGTACTCCTTCTCGTCGACGCCGTAGCTGTGGTCGTCGTCGGGG
>JBDTNU010000262.1:0-5565 GCA_039933535.1 Caldimonas sp.
CCGATGGTGCGCTCCTCGATGATCTCCATCGGCGCCGCCAGCGAGCCGGCGCGCAGCAGCAGCGCCGTGTCAGCGGCCTCGGGGGTCGTCATGCGCCCGGAGATCTGGAAGCGGTTGCCGAGCTCGCCGCGGATCACGGGCGCGGTGACGACCTCGCCCTTGCCCTTTTCGAACAGCAGGATCGCCATCCGCTTGCCGATGTTCTCGCGCGAGATGTCGCGCATGATGCGCGCGCCCTTGGCGTCGACGGTCAGGTGCACGGCCGGCTCCTGGCTCTGGCCGTCGAAGCCGGGCTGCGCATCGGTGAGGCTCTCGCCGGTCAGGATGACCTGGCGCTTGACAATGATCGGCGCGCCGTTGCGCTCGACGTACTTCTCGCTGCCGAACGGCACCGGGCCGGCGCCGGATTCGGCGGCACGGCCTTCGCTGCTGTCGTCGACCATGCGCAGCTCGAGCGTCGCGGTGCGACCGATGATGTCCTTGGCCTTGGCCGTGTCCTGCACGCCGGGCAACTGCACGACGACGCGGTCGGCGCCCTGCTGCTGGATCACCGGCTCGGCCACGCCCAGCTCGTTGACGCGGTTGTGCAAGGTCGTGATGTTCTGCGTGATGGCCGCGCTCTGCACGCGCTTGGCTGCATCGAGCTTGAGGTTGCCGGTGAGCTTGAAGTCGCTGCCGTCGACGCTGTCGACCCAGTCGAGGTCGGTCAGCTGGTCGGCGAGCACGGCGCGCGCTGCGGTCGCGGTGGCGTTGTCGCGGAAGCGGATGACGACCGAATTGCCGTCGCGGGCGATGCCGGTGTGGCGGATGTTCTTGTCGCGCAGCAGCGAGCGCGCGTCGCCGGCGAGAGAGTCGGCGCGCTTGGTCAGCGCCGCCTTCATGTCGACCTGCATCAGGAAGTGGACGCCGCCGCGCAGGTCGAGACCCAGGTACATCGGCAACGCATGCATCGCCGTCAGCCACTTGGGCGAGCGCGAGAGAAGGTTCAGGGCGACGATGTAGCTCGGGTTGTCGGCGTCGGGGTTGAGGGACGCGCCGATCGCGTCTTTCGCCTTGCGCTGGGCATCGAGGTCGGCGAAGCGCGCCTTGACCGAGTTGCCGTCGTACTGGACGAAGTCGGCCTTGATCCCGGCCTTGGCCAGGATGTCTTCCACGCGCGGAGCCAGCGACGAATCGAGCTTGAGCGTGACCTTGCCGCTCGACACCTGCACGGCCGGCGCTTCGCCGAAGAAGTTGGGCAGCGTGTAGACGATGCCGATGAAGAGCGCGATCACGAGGATCGCGTACTTCCAGACCGGATAGCGATTCAAACGCCGCTCCGCTTTACTTGACCGTGCCCTTGGGCATGACCTGGATCACGGCCGAGCGCTGCACCTGGATTTCTACGCCGCCGGCGATCTCGAGGCTGATGAACGACTCGCCCATCTTCGAGATCTTGCCCAGCATGCCGCCCGAGGTCACCACCTCGTCGCCCTTGGCCAGGGCGTCGATCATCGCCTTCGCTTCCTTCTGCCGCTTCATCTGCGGCCGGATCATGACGAAGTAGAGAACGACGAACATCAGGACGAGCGGCAGCATGCTGCTGAGCCCGCCGAACATCGAGTCGGCACCTGCGGCCGGCGCGGCCTGGGCAAAAGCTTCGGATATGAACACGGGGCGTGGTCCTCTCGGGGCGCCGGGCGTTGCCGGCAAAACTCGTCGATTGTAGAGGGCCCGCCCCGGTCAGACCCCGCTCGCGGCCGGAGTCGGCCGGGGCGCGGCTCGGCTGCGCGCGGCGCCCGGGCCGAGCGAGGGCACCAGGCGCAGCAAGGTGATCTCGGAAGGTGCGCCGAAGCGCTTCGGCGGGCCCCAGTAGCCGGTGCCGCGGCTGGTGTACACCCACATCTTTCGCCAGCGCTTCAGGCCGGCTGTGAAAGGCTGCTGCAGGCGCACCAGGAAATTCCACGGCAGGAACTGGCCGCCGTGGGTGTGGCCCGAGAGCTGCAGGTCGAATCCGGCAGCTTCGGCCGCCTCGGCGCTGCGCGGCTGGTGTGCCAGGAGCAGGCGCAGCGCGCCGGGCGGGCTGCCGGCGAGCGCGCGCGCGGGGTCGCTTGCTTGCGCGCGGTCGAAGTGGCCGGCGCTGAAATCGGTGACGCCGGCGAGGACGATCGCCGCGTCGCCCCGACGCAGAACGACGTGCTCGTTCATCAGCACCGTGATGCCGAGCCGGCGCAGCTCGCCGACCCAGGCCGCCGCGCCCGAGTAGTACTCGTGGTTGCCGGTGACGAAGAAGGTGCCTTCGCGCGAACGCAGGCCGGCCAGCGGCGCGACGTGCTCGGCCAGGTCGGACACCGAGCCATCGACGAGATCGCCGGTCACGGCCACGAGATCGGCATCGAGCCGGTTCACCGCGTCGACGACGGCTTCGACATAGGGCCGCTTGATGGTCGGGCCGACGTGGACGTCGCTGATCTGCGCGATCCGGAAGCCGTCGAGCGCCGGGGGCAGATCGACGACTGGCACATCGACACGAACCACCGCCGCCGTTCGTCGCGCGTTGATGAACCCGAGCAGCGTCACGAGCGCCGCGATCAGCGCAACGGCCCGCGCGCTGAACAGCGCCAGGTCGACCATGGGCACGCTGCCGGGCGCGACGGCGACGATCAGCGCCGCGGCAAGCAGCGCCAGGTCGCGCACGAAGGTCAGGACGAAGAGCGACGAGAAGAGGCCCATGCCGATCAAGCCGCCCCAGGCAAGCAGCTTGTCGATGGTGCGCGCCGGCTGGGTCCGCCGCGCCTGGAATGCGAACGGCAGGGTCAGAAACGATGCGACAAGGACGGCAGCGAAGGCCACGCTCATCCAGATGGCGCCGAGCGCCGGAGCGACACGCCAGACGACGTAGGCATACAACACGAACGAGAAGAGGCGCAGCGGCATCGGCCGCATGTGGGAACAAGGCCCTCCGCTTCAATCCCCGTTTTCGCCGCGCCGGCCCGGTTCTCGAAACAAATCGATCGCCAGCTCGCGCAGCCAGCGCACGCCCGGATCACCCTTCGCCCGCCGGCTCCAGTGCAGGGCGATCGGAATCTCGCCGATCGACCAGCGCGGGCGGGCGATCCGGAATCGCCCCCCGAGCGCGAACTTGCGTGCGATGCGCAGCGGCAGCACGACCGCGAGATCGGTGGCGCCGACGATCGCCGGAATGACCATGAAATGCGGGATGCTGAGCCGCACCTTGGCCGAGAGCGACAAGCGGTCGAGCACCTTCGCGGTCTCGGTGTGATGGCGCACGACGACGAAGTCGAGCCGCTCGAGCACTTGCGGCGAAGGCCGCGCCGTCAGCACCGGGTGGTCGGCGCGCGCCAGCACCACGTATCGCTCCATGAACAGGCGCTGCTGCTCCGTCTTCTCGACGCCGGGCAGGTAGCCGAAGGCGACGTCGATCTTGCCGGCATCGAGCGCTTCTTCGATCTGGGCGTAGTCGAGCTGATGGGTCTCGATGTGCACGCCCGGCGCCGAACTGCGCACGCGTTGCATCAGGCCGGGCAGGAACTCGGCCTCGCCGATGTCGCTCATGTGGATGCGGAAGGTGCGCCGCGCCTCGGCCGGATCGAAGCTGGCCGAGGCGTGCAGTCCCTGCTCGAGCAGCAGCATGGCCTGCTGCACGGAATGGGCGAGCGCGTCGGCGGCGGACGTGGGCAGCACGCCACCGGCGGCGCGGATGAAAAGCGCGTCCTTGATCAGCAGCCGCAAGCGCGTCAACGCCTGGCTCACGGCCGGCTGCGACAGGCCCAGTGCATCGGCGGCGCGGCTGACGCTGCGCTGCCGGTAGACGGCGTCGAAGACCCGGATCAGGTTGAGGTCGAGATCGCGGATATGCATCTGGCGAATAGTACTTAGTACGTTTCGCCGATGGCCGAAGCGGCCTCGCATCGATAAGCTAAGGGCAACAGACGGCATGCGGCGCGCCAGCGCACGCCCCGCGCACGGAGACAAGCCGGTGGAAGTTTCGTTCAGCAAGGAAGTGGAGCTGCTTCGCCTGGGCGCGGGCCAGGTCTTCCATGGCGAAGGCATCCTCGCCATCACCAAGGGCTTGCTGCAATCGGGCGTGGCCTATGTAGGCGGCTACCAGGGCGCGCCGGTCTCGCATCTGCTCGACGTGATGGTCCAGGCCGAACCCTACATGAAGGAGCTCGGCGTCCACGTCGAGGCCTGCGCCAATGAAGCCTCGGCCGCCGCCATGCTGGGTGCCTCGATCCACTATCCGCTGCGCGGCGCGGTGACGTGGAAGTCGATCGTCGGCACCAACGTCGCCGCCGACGCGCTTTCCAACCTCTCGTCGCCCGGCGTCAAGGGCGGCGCGCTGATCGTCGTCGGCGAGGACTACGGCGAGGGCGCAAGCGTGATCCAGGAGCGCACCCACGCCTACGCGATGAAATCGTCGATGCTGATGCTCGACCCGCGGCCCGAGCTCGGCCACATGGTGAACATCGTCGAGCATGCGTTCCGGCTCTCGGAGGCGTCGAACATGCCGGCCATGCTCGAGCTGCGCATCCGCGCCTGCCACGTGCGCGGCAGCTTCGTCTGCAAGGACAACGTGGCGCCGCGCGTCTCGACCGTGGCGACGATGGCCGAGCCGGCGCGCTTCGACTACACGCGGCTCGCCCACCCGCCGGTCACCTTCGGCCACGAGAAGCTGAAAAGCGGCGAGCGCATTCCGGCAGCGCGCCGCTACATCGCCCTGCATGCGCTCAACGAGCACCGCGCTGGCAAGCATCGCGAGGTCGGGCTGATCGTGCAGGGCGGTCTTACCAACACGCTCGTTCGCGCCCTGCAGCAGTTGGGTCTGGCCGATGCATTCGGCGAGAGCGATCTGCCGATGCTCGTGCTCAACGTCACCTTTCCGATCGTTCCCGAGGAAATCGCGGCGTTCTGCAAGGGCAAGCGCGCGGTGCTGGTGGTCGAGGAAGGGCAGCCCGAATACATCGAGCGCGACATCCTGGCCGCACTGCACCGCGCCGGCGTCACGACCTCCCTGCACGGCAAGGACCTGCTGCAGATGGCGGGCGAATACACGGTCGAGGTGCTGGTCGCGGGGCTGGCTGCGTTCGTCGAGGAACACCTGCCCGAGATCGACGTCGCGCAAGCACGCGACTGGCTCGCTGGCAATGCCCGACGTCGCGCCGACGTCGCCAAGGCCTTGGGCAATGCCTTGCCGGCGCGGCCCCCGAGCTTTTGCATCGGCTGTCCGGAACGCCCGGTGTTCGCGGCGCTCAAGCTCGCGCAGCAGGAGGTCGGCCCGGTGCACATCGCCGCAGACATCGGCTGCCACGCGCTCGCGACCTTCGAGCCGTTCTCGTCGGGCCACTCGATCCTCGGCTACGGCATGAGCCTGGCGTCGAGCGCGGGCGTCGCGCCGATGATGCAGCGGCGGGTGCTGTCGATCATGGGCGACGGCGGCTTCTGGCACAACGGCCTGCTCACCGGCGTGCAGTCGTCGCTCTTCAACGGCGACGACTCCGTGCTGCTGATCATGAAGAACGGCTACACCTCGGCGACCGGCACGCAGGACATCATCTCGACGCC
>JBDTNU010000263.1:0-5560 GCA_039933535.1 Caldimonas sp.
CCTTGCCGACGTCGCCGGTCACGCGCGGGTGGTCGCTGTCGTAGCCGCGGTGCGTCGCCAGGTCGAAGGCGACGCTGATGCCCTGGGCACCGCCGGCGAGCGCCTGGCGGTAGAAGGCGTTCGACTGCTCGGCCGTGGAAAAGCCCGCGTACTGGCGGATCGTCCATGGCCGCACCGCGTACATCGTCGCCTGCGGGCCGCGGATGTAGGGTGCAAAGCCCGGCAAGGTGTCGGTCGCCGGCAAGCCCTTGAGGTCGGCCGCGGTGTAGAGCGGCTTGACGACGATGCCTTCGGGTGTCTTCCAGCTCAGCGCGGCGACGTCGCCGCCCGGCGCCGACCGCGCGGCGGCCTTCTGCCATGCCGCGAGCGCGGGTGTGTCGTCGTCGGAGGCGGTGGTCATCGAAGGGATGCAAGCCGGGGAGTCGGCGTCGATTATCGCGGCGGCGGCGGCGACAATCGCTCTCCATGCCCAAGCCCCTCGTCTGCCTCATCGCCGCCGTCGCCCGCGATGGCGGCATCGGCCTGCACGGCGCCTTGGTCGCGCGCATCTCGGACGACCTGCGCCGCTTGAAGCGGCTCACGCTCGGCTCGCCGGTCATCATGGGGCGCAAGACCTGGGAGTCGATCGGCCGGCCGCTGCCGGGCCGGCAGAACATCGTCGTCACGCGCGACCCGGCCTGGCAGGCCGAGGGCGCGACGGCTGCGTCGTCGCTGGAGGCCGCCTTGGCGCTGGCGTCCGGCGCCGAGCGGGCCTTCGTCCTCGGCGGCGCCGAGCTCTATGCGCTCGCCCTGCCCCTGGCCGACGAGCTCGAGCTGACCGAGATCGACGCCGTGTACCCGGCCGACACCTTCTTCCCGGATTGGAAGCGCGGCGATTTCAGGCAGACTGCGCGCGAGGCGCACGAGACCGAGACAGGCTTGCGCTACAACTTCGTCAGCTACAGACGAGTCGACTAGGGAGATACGAATGGCGGGTCACGGCTTTCACGCGCATGGTCCGCACGACCACGAGCTCGAGCACCAGTCGCACGAGGAGCCGCACGGCATGGCCGGGCGCCTGGCCGTGGCGACGGCGCTGATCGCCACGGTCGGCGCGATCTTCGCGTACATGGGCGGCCTGGCCCAGCTCAACGCCGGCCTCTACAAGAACGAGTCGGCGATCAAGAAGACCGAGGCCGCCAATCAGTGGGCGTTCTACCAGGCGAAGAGCAACCGGCAATATCTTTCGGAGCTGGCAGTCGAACTCGTGCCGGAAGCGCGGCGCGAGTTCTACCGCGCCGAAGGCGAACGACGCAAAACGGAGAAGGTCGAGATCCAGAAGAAGGCGGAAGAGCTCGAGAAGGAATCGGTCGAGTGGGGCGAGAAGACCGAGCACCAGATCCACGAGGAGCATCGCTGGCAACAGGCGACCACCGCGCTGCAGATTTCGATCGCCCTCGCCGCGATCGCCCTGCTCACCAGGAGCCGGCGCCTGCAGTACGGCGTCTACGGCGTGGCCAGCATCGGCGTCGTGCTCGGCGTGCTCGCCTGGATGAGCATCTAGCGGCGACGCAACGCCGGCGCGCAAGGCCGGCTACTTCTCGTCGAGCCCGAGCTCCTGGATCTTGCGGGTGATCGTGTTTCGGCCGATGCCCAGCTTTTGCGCCGCCTCGATACGCCGGCCGCGCGTGACCTCGAGCGCGGTGTGGATGAGCTGCGCCTCGAAGCGGCGTGTCAGCGTTTCCCACACCATCGGCTCGCTGGCGCGAAGCAGCTCGCGTGCTTCGTGCTCCAGGCCCGACAACCAGTTCGTGTCGGCCGGATGAGTTACCGCGCCGGTAGCGACGATTGGCGGTGACACAGGAGACGACTCCGCTGCCGGACGGAAGCCGGCCACAGCGCCACCGTCGCCCGACCGCCCAACAGCTTCGGGGCCCGCCTCGACCGCCGCAGTGGACATCGCGACCGGCGCCGGGTTGGCGCGCGCCGCGGGCTTGGGCTGGAATTCCGGAGGCAGGTCCTTCGCTTCGACGAGTTGCGCAGGCGCCATCACCGTCAGCCAGTGGCAGATGTTCTCGAGCTGGCGCACGTTGCCCGGAAATTCGAACTGGGTCAGGCGCTGGAGTGCGGACTCCGTGATGCGCTTGCCTTCGACGCCGAGCTCGCGCGCGCTCTTCTGCAGGAAGAAGCGGGTCAGCGGCGGGATGTCTTCCTGTCGCTCGCGCAGGGCGGGCAAGCGCAGCCGTATCACGTTGAGGCGATGGAACAGGTCTTCGCGAAACGACCCGGCCTTGACGCGCTCTTCGAGATCCTGGTGGGTCGCGGCAATCACGCGGACGTTGCTGCGCATCGGGTTGTGGCCGCCGACGCGATAGAACTGGCCGTCGGCGAGAACCCGGAGCAAGCGCGTCTGCAGATCGAACGGCATGTCGCCGATCTCGTCGAGGAACAGCGTGCCGCCGTCGGCCTGCTCGAAGCGGCCGCGCCGCGTCGTCTGCGCGCCGGTGAAGGCGCCACGCTCGTGACCGAACAGCTCGGACTCGAGCAGGTCTTTCGGTATCGCCGCCGTGTTGATGGCGACGAACGGACCGCTCGCGCGCGGACTGTGCTTGTGCAGCGCATTCGCGACGAGCTCCTTGCCCGAGCCCGACTCGCCCGTGATGAGCACGGTCACGATGCTCTGGCTGAGTCGGCCGATCGCGCGAAACACGTCCTGCATCGCCGATGCCTGGCCGAGGATCTCGGGCACCTGCGCGACGGCGGCTTCGATCTGGCCCTCGTGCAGGCTTTCCTCGACCGCGCGGCGGATCAGGTCGACGGCCTTGGGCACGTCGAAGGGCTTGGGCAGGTAGTCGAACGCGCCGCCCTGGAACGCGCTGACGGCGCTGTCGAGGTCGGAGTACGCGGTCATGATGATGACCGGCAGATCGCGATGCTTGGCCTTGATCTTGTTGAGCAGATCGATGCCCGAGCCACCCGGCATGCGGATGTCCGATACCAGGACCTGCGGCTGATCGTCGTCGAGCGCGGCAAGCACGTCGCGCGGATTGGTGAAGCTGCGCACGACGAACTCTTCGCGCGTCAACGCCTTCTCGAGTACGAAGCGAATCGATTGGTCGTCGTCGACGATCCAGATGGGTTTCATGCGAGGGGGATCACGATCTTGAAGACCGTGCGACCGGGTTCGCTTTCGAATTCAACGGTTCCATGGTGCTGTTGGATGAAGGTCTGCGCGAGCGTGAGTCCGAGTCCCGAGCCCCCTTCGCGGCCCGACACGAGCGGGAAGAACACCCGCTCGCGCAACGACTCCGGAACGCCCGGGCCGTTGTCTTCGATATGCAATTCCAGTGCCAGACGATATCGATGCTTTCCGAGGGTCATCTGGCGTGCAACACGCGTACGCAGAACGATCTTCGCGTCGCCGATCTCGATGCGTTCCGCGAGTGCCTCGGCGGCGTTGTGCGTGATGTTCAGCACGGCCTGGATCAACTGCTCGCGGTCGCCTCGAAATTCCGGGATCGAGGTGTCGTAGTCGCGCTCGGTGGCGAGGCCGTGCGGAAATTCGGCATCGATCAGCGCCCGCACCCGCTCGCACACCTCATGGATGTTGACGTTGCCCACGACATGGGGCTTTCGATGCGGCGCGAGCAGGCGATCGACCAGCGACTGCAGGCGATCGGCCTCGTTGATGATGACCTGGGTGTACTCGGTGAGCGCGCGAGACTCGATTTCCATCTCCAGCAATTGCGCGGCGCCGCGGATCCCGCCCAGCGGGTTCTTGATCTCGTGAGCGAGGTTCCTGATCAGCTCCTTGGTGGCCTGCGCCTGCTCGAGCGCGCGCTCCTCGCGCGCCTGACGGGTCTGCTGTTCGATCTCGACCACTTCGAAGACGACGTTTTTCGAGCCATCGATCTGGTTGACCGTGACCCGCACCGGCAGCAGCTCGCCATGGCTCGCGCCCGGACGTTTGAGTTGCGCGTCGAGCCGGCTGGTCGCGAACGTATTGCTGCTGACGGCGGCGACGGTGCCCTGAAGCAGATGCGCCTCGGCAAACCAGTCGAACACCGGGCCGCGCGACATGCTCCGGCGCGACAGACCCAGCACGTTCTCGAACGACGAGTTGGCGAAGATGCATTCGCCTTCGGGCGTGACGATGGCGACCATCGTCGCCAGCAGGTCGAGCGCCGCGTGGCCCACCTCGTCCTCGGCGCGCGTCGCCGTCGAAGCGGGCGGGCTCGGCGCGATCACAGCGGCAGCGGCGGGGCAGCAGGCAGCTTCTGGATCTCGCGCCGAATGGCGGCGACGTCGGCTTCCTTGCGAGCGATCGCAGCGCTCAGTTGCCCGACGCGGTCGACGTACTTCTGGTAGTTCTTCTCGTCGCCCTGGCGTTCGGGCTGACCGTTGTTGAACTCCTTCTTCATCTCGGCGAGGCGGTCTTCTTCGCCCTTCAACTCGTTCTCGAGGATGCGTCGGGCGTCGCTGTCGCGGGCGCGCTGCGCTGCCGGGTCGATGCGGCCTACGCCGCTGCCCGACGACGGCACCACCGTGGCGGTGCTGCGAGGCTTGGTCATCTGGATCACGGTGACCGGCCCGCCTTCGAGCTTCTTGCAGCCCAGTCGTTCGGCTTCCTTGGCAGAGATCGTGTTCTTGTAGTCGTTGCCTGGGCAGCGGTAGGTGACTGTCGGCTCGGTCGGCTCGGCCGCAGCCGCAGCACCAGCGCAGCAGGCCAGCGCGATCGCAAGGGCGCAGGGAACGTAGTTGGGCAGTTTCATGGCTCGGTCTCCAGCCTTCAACGCGCGCCGGGCGGCCGCGCCTACAGGCCGAACCCGATTGTCTCGCAGTGAGCGTCCTTGCCAGAAGGACACAGGGGACGGCCCTGCCGTCCCCTGCTCTTTTGTCACTTATTTCGCAGCGACAGGCTGCCACCTGTCGTTTGCAACAGAATCCCTACAACGAGTAGTACATATCGAACTCGATCGGGTGCGTCGTCATCCGAAACCGCGTGACCTCCTGCATCTTCAGATCGATGTAGGCGTCGATGTAGCTGTCGGTGAATACGCCGCCCTTGGTCAGGAAGGCGCGACCCTTGTCGAGGTATTCGAGCGCCTGCTCGAGGCTCGAGCAGACGGTCGGGATCTTCGCGTCTTCTTCGGGCGGCAGGTGGTACAGGTCCTTGCTGGCCGCCTCGCCCGGATGGATCTTGTTCTCGACGCCGTCGAGACCGGCCATGAGCAGGCCCGTGAAGGCGAGGTACGGGTTGGCGAGCGGATCGGGGAAGCGTGCCTCTACGCGGCGCCCCTTGGGGCTCGCGACGTAGGGGATGCGGATCGAGGCGGACCGGTTCTTCGCGCTGTACGCCAGCTTGACCGGCGCCTCGAAGCCCGGAACCAGCCGCTTGTAGCTGTTGGTGCCGGGGTTGGTGATCGCGTTCAGCGCCCGCGCGTGCTTGATGATGCCGCCGATGTAGAACAGCGCGAACTCCGAGAGGCCCGCGTAGCCGTCACCGGCGAACAGGTTCTGCCCGTTCTTCCACACCGACTGGTGCACGTGCATGCCCGAGCCGTTGTCGCCGACGATCGGC
>JBDTNU010000264.1:0-5539 GCA_039933535.1 Caldimonas sp.
GCGCCATCTGCGTCATCAGCGCCGCCGTATATCGCAGCAGCAAATGCATCACGGGTGCCCGCTTGAACTCTTCCTGCAGAACGCTCGGGAGCATGCGAAAGCCCTTTCCCGCGCTCTGCACGACAGCACGATTGGGCGTGGACACACTGCCCATGAAAAGGGCAATCCCAACCAGCCCTTCATTGCCGACCACGGCAATCTCCGCCGACGCACCGTTTTCCATAACGTACAGCAACGACACGATCGCGGTGGTGGGAAAGTAGACGTGGCTGACGCTTGCGCCGGATTCGTAGATCACCCTGCCCAGCGGCAGATCAACCAGCTCCAGTTGAGGAAGCCAGCGATCCCACTCTTCCGGTGGCAGCGCGGCCAACAGGTGATTGCTTTTGGGTTGGGACTGCGCAAGGGGCATGGGCGTTCCTGAAATGGGTGAACGGCCGGTCCCGCCTGTGCCGGGCGGGCAATCTAACTCGGTGCGGCACCGCACACGGACGAATGTACGCCGATGCAAGCGCACCCGATATCGCGGTGCAGCATTTCTTTGTGCGCACCTTTGTACGGTGTCGCACAGACCCCGGCACGCAACCCCTATAGCTTTTCGGCGCTCGCGGTAAGCGGGACACTTCCCCGCACGAAGCGTTCCGGCCCGACCTGGAAGCATGCCCCTCTGACCGGTGCGCCCTGATGCTCCGGAGCTGGTCTCTGTTCAAGCTCTTTGCTTCATCTCGAAAGCCTCACCATGCCATCTCTGCGTGCAGCGATCCATATCGACCACCACGACGCCGAGGTGTTGCACCTGGACGCGGAACGCGTGCAGACCGAGCGCATCAAGGAACACTCGCACTACACCCGCCAGCACGGCAGCGCGGTACGGACAGAACACGAATTCTTCGCTGACGTGTGTGACGCGGTGGCGGGTGTCGCCGATGTTCTGGTAGTGGGTTCGCACACCGCACAGGCCGATTTTCGGCACTACATCGGGCAGCACCGGGCGGCTTTTCTCAAACAGATCGTCGGCTGGAAGACAGTCGACCATCCAACCGAAGGCCAACTCGCGGCGCTGGCCCGCGAATACTTCATCGAGGACGATGGAATGGCACGCACCCGGACGCGAATGTGATCGCATTCGTTCGAACGCGCCACGAACTTTAGCGGCGCGCATGTGGGCTGACGCACAGAGGAAGGGTCGCCTCGGTCGCCACAATCCAGCATGTGCCGTGGCTCGCGAATCCTCTGGTCACTGGCTGCCAGCGCGATGTCAGTGCAGGCAGTCTACGGGCGGGACCGCGTCGAGACTACCGCAGTCCCGGGGGTCGTTTTCACTGCTGGAAAATGTGGCGCCGGTGAAACCTTGTTCATGACGATCCGGATGACCCGCATGGGTGGGGGCATTCGGGTCGACTACCAAGTGGCGGCAACTGGAGATGCCCGATGGGCGAACATGAACGCCTCACTCGTTCGCAAGTACCGCATTCGCGCCGGCGCCACGTTCTGCATGCCCCTGGACAGCGGCGATGCCGCGGAGAGTCTCGTCGACTTCGACTGAGTCGCGATCGCGGCTACGGGATGCTCTGCTCGAGACCCCGAACCTTGTCCGGACACCAGCGCTCTAGACACTCTCCCATGATCAGTTCGGAACTTGGCTTGTCGAGGACGGCGTCCATGCCGCTGTCAAGCCATTCGCGCGGGACGAGCGTCGACGCGCTTCCCGTGTAGGCGACAACGGGTACCCGTCTCGCGCCATGGCATTCTCTCTCGTGCTGTCGGATACGACGTGTTGCCGCCAAGCCGTCCATCACGGGCATCTCGACGTCCATCAGAAGAAGATCGAACTCCTGCTCTCTAGCGAGTAGAACCGCTTCCAGGCCATCGGCAGCGAGTGCTGGCACGATCTTCCATCGGGCCAGCAAAACGCAGCCGAGCAAGAGCTGGACGGGGCAGTCGTCGACCAAGAGGACCCGCAACTCGCTCGGCCGTTGCAGGGTCGATTTGCGCAGGGTCGCAAAGGGCGGCTCGATTGAAGTTGCCGCCGCGGGACGGAAAGACGTCTCGATCAGCGGCAGCGATTCTGTGCGTGGCACGGACTTCCCTCGGAAGATTATTCGAGTACCGCCAGGGCGGCGGCCGCATGCTCAAACGGCGAGAGCTTCCTTGGTCAATCCCCAGGCTTGCGACAGCTTGGCTCCTCGCGCCTGATAGGCGCTTTTCACCCGCTTGACTCGGTCCTCCAGCTTGGCCTTCGCATCGCCCCTCGCGTGCTTCAGTTGTTCCTTGAGTGTCATCGCTTTTCCGTCGGCCTCGTGACCGAGCGCCTCGACGCGTTGCCTGGCGTGCTTCACAGCGCGCGCAAGGCCTGCCTTCGCATCAGCGGCCTGCGCCTCCAGTTTCGACTTGGCGACGCCGGTCGCGGACGTGGCCTCCGCCTCGAGCTCCTCGATCTCGCCCCGGAAAGCGACGAGGTCGTGATCGAACTGCGCATCGACGACCTCCGAGCGCGCACGGCGAAAGACAGTCCCTCCGCTCGCCTCGAGCGCCGAATCGACCGGCACGACCCACTCCTCGTCGACCTCCGCCACCAGGGCGACTTTGCCTGGGAGAAGCATCTTCTCGGCCTCTTCGACGAAATCGAGGTCGACGCCAGCGACCCAGAAGTCTCGGATCGCCCCTGCCAGAGTGCCGGTCACGGCGCCGACCGCCAGGCCGATCGGCCCGGCCATGATGCCCACGAGGGCTCCGACGGCGAGGCCGACGCCCGCGCCGACCGAGCCACGATCCATGGCCTCTTTGAGGCTGACATGACCTTTGGCGTCGCGCGCGATCACCGCCGTGGCGTAGAGCGTGATGTCGCCTTCGCTGTGGAGCTTTCGCAAGGCATGGACCCCGGTATCGGCGGCCTTTTCGTTATCGAATAAAACGACGAGCATCTTGTTCATGGTCAGTTCCAATGCGAAGTATTTGGGATTTCAGGGGCGGACAGCCGTCAGCCGGTGGCGACGTCGACAGCCTTCCGGAGGCGGGCCGTGGCCGCGCTGACGCCGGCTTCGAATTCCTTCCAGCGGTTCGCCGAGGCCTGCTTCATCTCGGCCAGCTTCGTCTCCGCGGATTTAACATCGATCCGCAATGCCGTGATCTGCTGGTCCATCTTTCCCTTGGCTTCGGTGGACATCGCCTCGGTCTTTTTCTCGAGATCCGCGACCTTCGTCTTGCCACTGGCGATGTCTTTCTCGGCCGTGGCAACGAAATGGTCGCGCTTGGCGGTGTCGTAGGCGTAGTCGAAGGCCGGCAGCGACTTCACCATGTCCTTGGTCGCGCCCGGTATGACGAGCTTGCCGCCCTGGTCCTGAACCTGGGAGACAGGGATCGCAACGTCGTGCCGACCCAAGCCCACGAAACCTCCCGCACCCACGATGACATAGGACACGTTCCTGTCAGGCGAGATGATCAGGTCCTCGACGCTACCGATCTTCTGGCCGGCCTCGTTGTAAACGGCCTTGCCGAGGAGCGTCTTCTTGACACTCCAGCCCGTCGCGATCTGCGTCGATTCGCTGAGCGTGATACTTGTCGAGGTCGTGCCGCCTGCGATCTGCGCCTGAGCGAGACCCGACGCACACATTGCACCCAGCAAGGTGAGTGCGGCAACCGCTGAAAATTTGTTCATGATGCATGCTCCAGATGCGCGGGGATTCGCGCGATATTTCGTTGTATCTCCTGGGCGCTGTGTGGTCTGTGCGTTGGCGCACTGCGCGACGCTCGAGCCGGAACCACTAGCTCGCAGCGTCGAGCTGTCGAACAGTCGAACGAGCCGAAGACGACGCCGCCTTTGCTGCTTCGTATGCAATTCGAAGTGCCCGAGCGTCGCACAGCGCGTGATGACGGGCGAAGAGGGCGAAGCGCTGAGTCTCGAAATAAGCCCTCGACGCAGTCTCGCCCGCCGCAAATCCCGGCACGTTGTACACATTCACCGGGCGAAGCATCTTCGACAGAGGTGGCCAGAGCCGGCGCTTCGTTTCCTGCATGGCGCGCTCGAGGAGCACCCAGTCGAGGTCGCACTCGTAGGCCACGGCTAACGTCTCTCGCCTCGGCAGCGCCTTCACGAGGGCGGCAAAATACGAGAAGACCCGGGTGCCCGCCTCTTCGTAGGTGCAGGCTGCACCCGGGACCTTTCCCAACTGTGGGAGGACGACGTTCAGCGCGAACGCCGAAGCCGCGTGCAGCCGCGCAGTGTCTGTCACCTCCACGTAAAACTCGCCACGGGTCCCATCTCCGCCCACGATCCCGATCGACAGAAGAAGCGGGTTGCCACCGAGCTGGGTGAATTCGGTGTCTAGGAAGACGATCATCGGACGGCGGCGGTCATCCGCACGGGAGCGGATTCGAACAATAGCGGCGCGACGTCAGCCAGTCTGTGCGCTGACGCACAGCGCAGCAGTGCGGCAACGCACTTATAACGTCGCGACCGCTGCGTACAGCTCACGCAATGACCCGCAGATGTTATGACTACCGAAGCCCAGTCCTACCTGATCGGCGGCGGCATCGGCTGGCTGGCCGCCGCCCCTTCATTCCCCGCGACGCGACATACCAGACGAGCTAAACAAGTCGCATTTGATGGCACGCTTCGTCGAAATCGCCACGGAATGGGCCGCGTCCTATCAGGGCTCTCATTTTCCCCAGAAGACCGGCTTCTTCATCACCTTTCGCAGCGCGCGCTGACAGTGTTTGGCGCTTTTGCGTCGCCGTTCGGGGAGCCACTCCGCAGCGAATTCCGCGCCCGCCCCTTGGAACGCCCCGGCGATGAGGGCGTCGTTCCCGGTTCGCAGGTCATTGCTCTTGCCAAGTGAGAACTGAGCTTCGCGCCAACTCTTTATATATCGCTCGACGTGCTTGCGTTCAAATATGGGTTCAGCCGCCACGCTCAGGAAGAGTAAGCGACCTACACGCTTGCGGACACGATGCTGCCGTGCGGGCTGGAGAGCTGAAAAACGCTCGACGTCGCGAGCTATGAGCCGATGGAGCTTGTCAAGACGGCCGGCGACGAGCCGGCGTGCTTTGCCGTCGGAACGGGACGTTGCGTTGATCAACTTCACCGGACGGTGCAGGAACGTGAGAATGTCGAGCAGAGTTTGCTGAAGCGCGGGATCGCGTGCCACTTGGACGAGTGAACGATCACCGGCCCCGCCTGCAAGGTTTCCTAGCGGCAAAGAGCCCGCCTCTAGTAGTTCAGCTCGAATGTTCGGTATGACAACCAAACGATCGCGGTGCACGCCGAGTTCCTTGAACACGCCGCGAAGCACGGGCGCCCATGCTGGATCGGCACCGTGACGGTTTGCCCGCAGTTCACGCAGAGCCGTACGCAGATGGCGCAGGCCGATGCGAAGTTGATGGACGACCTCCTCATCGTTGGAGCCGGCGCCGACTTGGCTGGCGTTTCCGATGACTTGCGTCATGCAGCCTGCAATCGTGGCGACGAGAAAGGGACCTTGATTCGCGTCCTTCTTCACACAAGCGAAAGTTGCTTGCAACGGCTGGCCCAAGGTTTCAC
>JBDTNU010000265.1:0-5533 GCA_039933535.1 Caldimonas sp.
CACGCGGTGAAGCGGGCGATCCACGACGGCGTCGGCCTGGCCGACCTGCCGCTGGCGACGCTGCAGGGATTTCATCCCGGCATCGGCTCCGACGTGCATGGCGTGCTGACCTTGCGCGGCTCGCTCGCTTCGCGCACGGTCGAAGGCGGCACCGCACCGGTGCAGGTGCGCGGCGAGATCGCTCGCCATCGCGCGCGGCTGGGCAAGTAGAGCCGGCGCCACGGTTGCTGCGGCGGGTGCGATGGGCGACATCACGAAGCTGCTGCGCGAAGCCAGGCAAGGCGACCCCGACGCCCTGTCCCAGCTCTTCGAAGCGCTCTATCCCGAGCTGCGGCGAATCGCCCGCATGCGCCTGGCCCGCGACGATCGCGGCACCCTGCTCGACACGACCTCCCTGGTCAACGAGTGCTATGTCAAGTTCGCCAGCGCCGAACGTTTGCAGCCCGCCGACCGGATCCACTTCCTCGCCTATTCGGCGACCGCGATGCGCTCCATCGTCGTCGACTTCGCACGCGCCCGGCACGCCGAGCGACGCGGCGGCGGGGCGCGCAACCTGACGCTCGACAGCGTGCTGGCCGATGGCCTTCCGGCGGGCGAAGACGAAGTGCTCGGCGTCCACGAAGCCCTCGACGAGCTCGCCACGCTCGATGCGCGGCTGGCCCGGGTCGTCGAGATGCGCTACTTCGGCGGCCTGGCCGACGCCGAGATCGCCGAAGCGCTCGACATCGGCGTTCGCACGGTCCGCCGCGACTGGGAAAAGGCGCGCCTGCTTCTCGCCGCGGCCTTGCGCGACTGAGGCCGGGCGCGTGGAGCTGCGCGACCTTAAGGGCGATTGGCCGGCCCTCGACGCCCTTCTCGACGAAGCGCTGGCCTTGCCGGCAAGCGAGCGAAGCGCCTGGCTCGCCTCGCTGTCCGGCGAACGCGCGACCCTGCGCGAGACCCTGGCCCGCCTGCTCGAGACCGCGACCGGCGTCGAGACCGACGAGGTCCTCGACGTCCTGCCGCGCTTCGGCGCGCCGGCCGACGAGGCCGACGATCCGCTCGCGGAGCCCGCGCCGGGCGATGCGGTCGGCCCCTACCGGCTGCTCTCCGAGCTCGGTCGCGGCGGCATGGGCGCGGTCTGGCTGGCAGAGCGGGCCGACGCCCAGCCGCGCCGAAGGATCGCGCTCAAGCTGCCGCACATCGGCTGGGCGCCCGGACTCGCCGCGCGCCTCGCGCGCGAGCGCGACATCCTGGCGTCGCTGGCGCATCCGAACATCGCCCGGCTCTACGACGCCGGTGTGGACCAGATCGGTCGCCCTTACCTCGCGCTCGAATTCGTCGACGGCGTGCCGATCGACCGCTATTGCGAGAGCCATGCGCTGCCTTTGCGGGCGCGGCTCGATCTGGTGCTGCAGGTCGCAGCGGCGGTCGGCCACGCGCACACGCGGCTGGTCGTGCATCGCGACCTCAAGCCATCGAACATCCTGGTCACCGCGGACGGCGAGGTTCGCCTGCTCGACTTCGGCATCGCCAAGCTCGTGCAACACGAAGATGGCGGCGAAGCGACCGAGCTGACGCGCATCGCCGGCCGCGCCCTGACGCCCGACTACGCGAGTCCGGAGCAGATTCGCGGCGAGCCGATCGGCACGGCCAGCGATGTCTACAGCCTGGGCGTCGTCAGCTACGAGCTGCTGGCCGGGGCGCGTCCGTACCGCCTGAAGGGCGGCACCGGCGCGAATGGCCTGGCCGACGCGATCGCCCATGCCGAGGCACCTCTGGCCAGCCGTTTCGCAACCGACCCGACGCTCAAGCGCCAGCTCGCCGGCGACCTCGACGCGATCCTCAACAAGGCGCTGAAGAAGGATCCGGCGGAGCGCTACGCGACGGTCGCTGCCTTCGCCGAAGACATCGAGCGCCACCTGCGCCATGCACCAGTCTCGGCGCGGCCCGACCGGATCGGCTACCGGGCACGCAAGTTCGCCGTTCGCCACGCACTGCAGGTCGCGGCCGGCGCGCTCGTGCTCGCGGCGCTGCTGGTCGGATCGGGCGTGGCGCTCTGGCAGGCACGGCAGGCACGCTTCGAGGCGGCGCGTGCCGAGCAGGTCAAGGACTTCGCGCTGTCGATCTTTGCCGATGCCGACACCGATTCCGGCGCCGGTGCGGCGACCACCGCTGCCGACCTGCTCAAGGCGGCGAAGACGCGCGTCGAGTCCGAGTTTCCCGACCGGCCCGAAGTCGCGGTCGAACTGATGACCGCCGTCGGCTACGCACTGCTCGGCCAGGCGCGGCCCACCGAGGCCGGCGAGCTGATGCAGCGAACGGTGCGGCGCGGCCGCGCCGAGCTCGGTGACCGGCACCCGCTCACGCTGGCCGCGATCGCGGTCCAAGGCGAAGCCCTGGTCGCGCTGAGCCAGCCTCAGGAGGCCATCGACCTGCTCACGCCCGCACTCGCCGAGACGCGCCGGCAGGGGTTGGCGCACGTGCTGGTCAACGGCCTCGCCACGCTGGCTGCTGCCCAGGTCGACGTCGACGATGTCGATGCCGCGGTCAAGTCGGCGCAGGCGTCGGTCGACGCCCTGCCTCCGGGTTCCGGTGCGGTCGACAAGCTCGACGCCGTGATCGCCTGGTCGTCGCTCGCCCATGCGCTGCACGCCGGGCGACGAACCGGCCAGATCGACGCCGCGCGGCACGCCGTCGCCGCGGCGAAGTCGCTCTACGGCGACCGCGTGGCCGAGCCGCTGCTGGCGGCCCGCCTGTATCTGGCCAAGGGACGAATCACCGAGGGGCAGGATCCGAGCGCGCTCGATGAGCTTTCGGCGGTTCTCGCCGACGAGGTGCGTCTGCTCGGCCCGGGCCATCCACGGGTCGAGGTTGCGGCGAATTTCGTCGGCCAGGCGCGGCTCGAAGCGGGCGACGCGGCCGGCGCAGTCGAAGCCTTTCGCACCCAGCTCGCGGCAACCGAGCTGGTCAAGCGCAGGAACCCGATGGACCTGGGCATGGGCCACTTCGCGGTGGCGGCGGCGCTCGCCGCGGCGCATCGCTACGACGAAGCCCTGCCGCACTACGTGACCAGCGCGCGACTGGTGCGCGAGGCCGGCGGCGACGATGCACCGCTTGCCTTGCGCGCGCTGTCGTCCCGCGCTTTGGCCCTGGCCCGGCTCGGTCGCATCGACGAGGCCGAGCGCGAATTTGCCGCGCTGAACGGCGCGAAGTGGGCAGGCCTCGAGATCGCCGGGCAAGCCAGCCGCCTCGCCGTTCTGCGAAGCCTGCAAGGTCGCCACGACGAGGCGATCGAGCTGGCGCGCTCGGCCACGCAGGGCGTGAGCGCGCATCCGTCCAAGTACGTGCGCGCCAGCGTGGCGAGGACTCTCGGCAGCGTCCTGCTGGCCGCCGGCCGGGTGGACGAGGCGATCGCGCCGCTTCAAGCGGCGGTGAGCCTCTACGCGGAATCGCAGATCGTGATTTCGCCCGACCGCGCCGATGCGATCGCTGCGCTTGCACGCGCCCAGGCCGCCACCGCGATGCCTGACTCGCCCAAGCCGAAGTCCTGAGGGCTCGCGCCGCGTCGGCCGGCGACGGGAAGAGAAGTTTTTTCGCGATGGCCGCCTTGGCCGAACTTTCTCGTAACGAAGAACAAGAAGGCCGATGCGCGAAAGCGATCGGGCCAGCAGTTCCTTCGTTTCGGGAGAGACCTCATGTTCGGCTGCCAGCGCCTTTCTCGTCGCCTCTTCGGTGCCTGCCTCGGCGTGACCTTCCTCCTGGCGGGTTGCGGCGGCGGCGACGACGCAGCGGCACCGGTCACGCCGCCGGTCGTCGTGACGCCGAAAGCGACGGCCGCGTTCACCGCGCCGGCCAGTGCTGCCGCCAACCAGCCGGTGGTCTTCGACGCGAGTACCTCGACCTCGAGCGACGGCAGCGCGCTCAGCTACTACTGGGACTTCGGCGATGGCCTGCACGGCAGTGGCAAGACGATCGCGCGCAGCTTCGCCAGTGGCGGCGCGCGCTCGGTCACGCTCACCGTCGTCGACGGCGCATCGCTGCGCGACACGCAGACCAAGACGCTGACCGTCGCCGCGCCGGTCGCCGGCGCCAGCGTCATGGCGGCCGGCCGAATCACTGGTCTCGACGGCGTCGCGATCGAAGGCGTTGCCGTCGTCCAGGCCGCGCTCGGCAACGCCGCAGCGAGTGCGAGCACCGACGCGCTGGGCAAGGTCTCGATCTCGCTGGCCAGCAACGTGCCGCTTGCGCTCAAGCTCAGCAAGACCGGGTTCGCCGACCAGTTCGTCAGCCTGACGATCCCGGCCGGCACCGGCGCCGACGCCTACTTCGAGGCGGTGCTTCGCCCGCGCGACGCGGCGCTCTCGCTCGCCGATGCAGCCACCGGCGGAACGCTGAGCGGGCGCGACGGCGTCTCGATCGCCTTGCCGGCCAATGCGCTCGTCAATGGCGCCGGCACCGCGGCCAGCGGCGCCGTGCAGATCGCGATGACGCCGGTCGACGTGACCGCGCCGGGCGCGGGCGGCTTTCCGGGCAGCTTCGACGGCATCAAGGCCGATGGCACGACCACGCCGATCGTCAGTTTCGGCACGGTCGAGTTCGTGCTCAGCTCGGGCGTCGACCGGCTCCAGCTCGCTGCCGGCAAGACGGCAACGATCGAGGTGCCGATCTACGGAGCGATGCGGCCCGACGGCACGGTGCTCGCGGTCGGCGACACGACGCCGCTCTGGTCGCTCGACGAGACGACCTCGACCTGGATCCAGGAAGGCACGGGCACGGTCGTCGCCTCGGCGGATTCGCCTTCGGGCCTGGCGATGCGGGCCACCGTCTCGCACCTCAGCTGGTGGAACTCGGACCTCGGCTTCGACCCGTACGGGCCCAAGCCGAAGTGCGTCTTCGACACCGACTCCGGCAATCCCGGCGGCCTCGACACCTTTGCCACCGCGACCGTCTGCAACATGCTCGCCGACATCGACCGCGGCCCGAGTGCGAGCCAGTCGCTGCGCAGCCGTCCGTTGTCTGCGGCGCAAGCGGCGCCGCTGCCGCCGCGGGTCGCCGGCTACCACCGCGAAGCCCTGCTGCCGATCGCCGGAGGAACGAGGATTCCTGTGCCCGCGAACGTCGGCATCGTCCTGAGCGCGACCATGCTCAACGGCAGCTGGACTGGCCGCACCGTCATCAACGGACCGGTCGGCGTTGAAGAAGAAGTGCAGGTCAAGATGCGCCAGATCGCGACAACAGGCAGCGCGCCCGAAGCGATCACCGTTCCCTTCGACGCTGTCCGCTCGCTGATCACCGGGCAGACCGCCCTCTACACCTTCAACGGCGTGGCCGCGCAGTACGCGCGCATCACCGTCGGCGACGGCACCGGCTCGAACCTGTCCGGCCAGGTCCGGCTGCTCCAGGGCACGACAGCACTCGGCAGCGCCAGCTTCGGCCCCGGCACGGGCATCGTCGTCGCCGCCTTGCCCGTCGATGGCAGCTACACGATCGAGCTGACGGGCACGGCGAACACGCCGGGCGTCTATCACCTCCAGGTCGAGTTGCTCGGTGG
>JBDTNU010000266.1:0-5518 GCA_039933535.1 Caldimonas sp.
CATGCGCGCGCAAAGGATGTCGCCGAAGATGCCGGCGTCGGTCGTGCCCATGGCATCGACGACGGCGATCGCGCCCGCCGGCATCGCCTCGATCGCGGTGCGCGTCGAGATCGGCGAGGCCCAGGACGCCGGCGTGGCCAAGTCTTCTCGCGCGGGGACGAAGCGAAGCGTGAAGGCACGGCCGGCACGGCGCTGAGCCGAAGCCGCGGTACCGATCGGCCGCGCGCCCCGGATCCAGACGTTGCGCAGTCCTTTCTTCAGGAGCACGGTCGTGAGCGTCGCGGTCGTCACCGACTCGAGCGCTTCGCGCGTTGCGTCGGCCAGGGGCAAGGGATCGATGGCGTTCATGCGAGAGACTTCAGTAGTGACTGGCTGACCGATTGTGAGCCGGCGCGCGATCCATCGAACGGGGGGTCGCGCTACCGGCAGGCACGGGCTTAGAGTGCCGCACTCCTGCCTGGACGGGGTTTGCTACCAGGCCGCAGAGCCTGATCGCGTTCGTAACCATTCGTAGCCCGTTGTCCCCGCTTGCGTAGAGGTCACAGGTGACTCGAATGGCGAATGTGACTAGCCTGCGGCCACAAGCAAGAAGAACACGGAGGCATGGATGAAGATCTGCTCTTGTGCCGTCGTCTCCTTCGACGCGCCCGGCGAGGCGGCGGAATGCATTGCCGCGGCGTTGCGCGAAGACGCGCGCATCGCCGTGCTTGCGCCCAGCACCGGAACGTCCGCCGCGGCATCCGACTGCGCCGGCGCAGTGTTCGTCACCGACGCGCGCGCGTTCGGCCGCGCCCTCAACTTCATCGAGTGCTGGCGCAAGGAGTTTCCGGGAGCGGCGCTGATCGTCGCCGGCATCGACCTCGACGCACCTCAGCTCGCCGCCCTGCTCGCCTGCGGCGTGCACGACTTCGTCTCGGTGCCGTTTGCGCCGCAGGAGCTCCTGACGCGATTGCGCCGCGCCCTCGGCCTGACAGCCTGCGAACCCGCGATGCGCGAGAAGCCCACCGACCCGCGTCTGCGCCACTTCATCGGCAGCCACCCGAGCTTCACCGCGCAGGTTGCCAAGCTGCCGACACTTGCCAGTTGCGATGCCGGCGTGCTGATCCTCGGCGAGACCGGTACCGGCAAGGAGGTCTGCGCGCAGGCGATCCACTACCTTTCGGCACGCACCTCGCGGCCCTGGGTCGCGGTCAACTGCGGTGCGATGCCGACCGAGCTGGTGGAGAACGAATTGTTCGGCCACGTCAAGGGCGCCTACACCACGGCGCATGCCGGGCGCAGCGGCCTGGTGCGCGAGGCCGAGGGCGGCACGCTGTTCCTCGACGACGTCGATTGCCTGCCGCTCTCGGCGCAGGTCAAGCTCTTGCGCTTCGTGCAGGAACGCGAATACCGGGCCGTCGGCTCGAACTCGGTGCAGCGCGCCGACGTGCGACTGATCGCGGCCAGCAACCATCGCCTGCCGCAGATGGTGGCGCGCGGCGAGTTCCGCCAGGATCTGTACTTTCGCCTCAATGTGTTGACGCTCGAGCTGCCGCCGCTGCGCGAGCGTCGCAGCGACATCGCGCTGCTGGCACAGCATTTCATGCGCCGCTTCAGCGAGCGGCACGGGCGACGCATCGCCGCATTTTCGCCGCGCGCGCTCGAGCGCCTGATCGCCCACGACTGGCCCGGCAACGTGCGCGAGCTGCAGCACGCGATCGAACGTGCCGTGCTGCTGGCCCGCGGCCCGACGCTCGGCGTGAGCGACGTCGAGATCGACGGCGCCGGCCCCGCCGAATCCGCCGACGCCACCTTTCGCGCCGCCAAGGACCGCGTCGTGCGCCAGTTCGAGCGCGGCTACATCGAGCGGCTGCTCGCAAGCTGCGGCGGCAACGTCACGCATGCGGCACTGCAGGCGGGCAAGAACCGGCGTGCGTTCTTCGAGCTGATGAGAAAGCACGACATCGCGGCGGCGCCGTTCCGCGACTCCGGGGCTGCGCCGGCGGTCCAGCCCTGGCGCAGCCGCTGAGCCCTGCCCACGGCTCAGCCTATGCCGGAGCCGCCGGGCGGGATGGGCTGCGGCGTTTCGCCCGCCGGGCGGCCGGGGCTGTCGCTGCCCAGGTCGACGTGCTGATGGCCGGACAGGCTGTCCCAGCGCCTCGAGGCATCGCGAAGTTGGGTCGTGGCACTGCACGAGGCGGTAGGTTGCGGCTGGAATGCGATCGCGCCGGCGCTGTCGATGTAGTAGCCCCAGCTGACGCATCCGAGGGAAATGCGGCTGCTCCCGTTGACGCAGATCAGGCAGCTCTGGAAATCCTTGCCGGCATTGCGATCGGTCTCGAAGCCGCCGGGCGTATCCCAGAGGATGGCGGGGGTCCGGAAGTCGCCGCTCTCGCCCACCCAGGACTGCGAGTAGAACGGATTGCGCTCGTCGTTCGTCGCGTCCACGCGCCAGCCGCGCGACGGTGCCTTGGCATCGTTCCAGCCGGAGCGCCGCTTGCGCGTGTCGGTGTCCGGTTCGGCGTTGACCATGGCACCGCTGGTCATGGTCGTGTTGCGGAGCACCTGCACCATCTCCAGGTGATTGCACGACCAGCAATCCGCGTCGGGCCGGGCGACGATCTTCACGTAGAGGCCGCGGATGTTCGTGCCGCCGCCTCCGACGTAAGGGTAGACGCCCTTGTAGGCCTTCTCGAACGTGAAGTGCACGTTGCAGCCGTCGACCCCGAAACAGTTGGTCGCATCGAAGGCGGTGCCGTCGACGCCGGCCACCGCGGTCAGCGTGCCGTTCGTGATGCCGGTTCCGGCGCCGGTACCCGATTCGACGCTGGCGTCGGTGGTGCGCTGCACGCGCTGGATCGACAAGGACGACGGCTTCGGCACGGGCGTCGGATCGCCACGCATGACCGCGTCGGCGACGGCTTCGGCTTCACGCTCGTGGCCATCGTCCGCGGCGCCGATGGCGAGTCGTTGGACCGACTGGGCTCCGCGCTGCTGCAGGGTGTGAGCCAGCTCGTGGGCGATCAGTCGCTGGCCCGCCGTCGACTGTGGCGCGTAGGCACCGGCACCGAAGACGATGTTCGAACCGACCGTATAGGCGTGCGCCGACAGGTGCCGCGCCGACGCCTCGGCCGCTGCACCGCGGTACAGGTGCACACCCGAAAAATCGGCGCCGAAACGCGGCTCGAATCGTTGCCGCAGCTCGGGCGTCAGCCCCTCCGCGGAGCCGTGGGGGAGGACGCGCCCGAGCGCCGTGCGCGAGCCGCTCGCACATCGGGGGCAGGAACCGCCGCAAGCGCAACTCGCCGAAGTGCGCGCCGCCGGCGTGGGCTGGTGCGGCGTCGATTTACGTTGCGGTGCCGCCCTTGCCTGCGCTTGCCCGCCTGCCGATTTCGCTGCCGGCGCATAGCCTCTCATGGCGCGAGAACAGTGGCGCGAAACCGCGTCGACCGACCTTCGAGATCCCACAGAAGGCCGGCGACGTTCACGCCGATGCCGCCGGGCATGCCCCAATACAGGACCCGGTCAGCGCCATGCGGATGGGTGAAGTCCTGAGCCGCGCGCGTGTCGGGCGCGAAGTCGGTCATGCGAAGCGCGTTCAGGCCACTCGCTTCGCCACTGTCGATCCAGGGCGGCCGGCCGACGCGCAGCACCGCCTGCGCTGGCGAATCGCGGGCCGCGACGGCCGCATCGAGCTGGGCGAGCAGGTCTTCCGATGTGTCCACAGGATCGCGTCGAGGACGGTGCCGCGTCACCTTCGATCATTTACCGCCGCGTCGTTTGGCCCCGGTCGACTTGCCCGGGCCGCGCTTGGCCGCGGTCTTGGTCGGACGCGCCTTCGCGCCTCGCGGTGAGAGCAGTGCACCGCCGCCGACGAGGGACTGCACCGGCAGCCGCAACCTCAAGGCGTCGAGCGCCGAAGCCGGAAGCTGGACGTCCTGAACCTGCACCGTGCCCGCGCTGAGCGTCAGCGGCGCGACGCCCGCCGCCACCCGGTCGGCACCATTGCTGACGACGAGACCCAGCTTTCGATCGGCGCCAACCGCCGCCGCGACATCCGCCGGAACGACGATCGCGTAGTAGCCCGCGCTGTCCACCTCCACGGGCGCAACGCCGGGCACCGGCGTGCCCTTCTCGTCGGTGAGCGTCACCGTCACCGGACCGGCGGAGCGGTTTGCGTCGTCGGTGATGCGGCCGTGCAGCAAGGCCTCGGTCTTGGTGACCATCGGCACACGGGTGGTTGCCACGTCGACCTCGGCGTCGAGCATGCCGACCCGGTCGAGGATCGTCTGCCCGCTGGCCACCAGCGCCGCGATGCGATCGTCGTTGGGCGCGAAGACGGCGATCCGCTTGGCCTCGGCGTCGAGCAGCAGCTGCGCCGCGAGCTGCAGCTCGCGCACCTGCGCCAGCATCGTCGTGCGATCGGTCTGGATGCCTTCGTAGACGGAGAGCAGATCGGCCTTGAACGAGGACTCGCCGCGGTTGATGACCTCGATCGGCGGCTGCGCGATGCCAATCAGCTGGTTGGCGCCGATGAAGGAATAAGTGGCCATGGTTTCGGCTCCTCAGGTCTTGATGGTGGCGGCGATCGGCTTGAAAAGCAGCGCCGTGATCATGTTGAAACTGGCGCACTGCTTGCCTGGCAGCATCACCTGGTTGCCCGCCTGCACCGTGCTCGGCGGCGACGGGTCGGTGTCCTGCGAGACGATGCAGTGATCGCCCTGGTTCAGGCTGGTGTCGTTGGCGCGGGTCGCGATCGTCAGCATCGAGAGGTTGGTCGTTGCGTCGCGCTCGCGCAGCCGGTTGCCGATCGCACGCAGCGTGGCCGAGACGATGAAAGTGTTGACGAACACGTTGGCGGTCTGGTCGGTATGGCACTGGTTCATGCCGTAGCTCACGTCGTCGTAGCCGATCAGCAGTTGCGTCACGGGCGAGCGATGCGCCGCGCCAGCACGCACCTGGTTGTCGTTGAAGAGGGTTGCACCCACCGGCAGCAGCGGCGCGACGCGGACCGCCTGCGCCAGCACCGTCTGAAGGCGCGGGTTCGTGCCCGCCACGAGCCGCTGGTCGCCGCCGTCAGTGGCGATCGTCTGGGCCGGTGCCGTGGCGACGGCGCCGGTGGTCTGCATCGCCAGGCCCGCGCTCTGCACGCCGGCCAGGTTGGCGATCATCACCGTGCCGGCCAACGCGTCGAGTCCGCCGACCGCCGACCGTTCGCTGGCGAGCACGTTGTCGTTGACCATCAGCGGGCCGAAGGCGCGCACGTAGAGCGCGCAGCCGACCGGTTGCTCGACATGATTGGCCAGGATGCGCGCCGCGCTCGCCGCCGCGCCGGCATCCGAGCCGTTGCGGAGCTTCGCGAACAGCCCGAAGTTGGCGACGAGGCCGAGCACGATGCCGCCGCGCATGCCATCGGCGATCACCGCGTTGGCAGCGCTGGGCGCCACGCCGTTGTCGAGGATGACGTTGCGCGCGATCTCGACCGATTCGCCGTATTGCACGAACACGCCACAGACCGGGTCGGCGCCGCTTCGTCCAC
>JBDTNU010000267.1:0-5505 GCA_039933535.1 Caldimonas sp.
ACCTCACCGACTACCTCACCGAGCACAGCATCGCGCATGCCTTCCACCACAACGTCTTCCTTGTGGTGAGCAACGGCGACCAGGCGCGCTATGGTTCGATCACCAGCAAGTGGGAACACTTTGTCGAGTGGAAGCGCAATGCCGAGAGCGACAAGGCGCGGCTCGACGCCGAGTCGCTGCTCGACGGCATGCTGGCGAAGGACCGGCTGCTCGACCTGGTGGAGAACTTCATCCTGTTCGACGACAGCCGGCCCGGCGGTACCCGCAAGGTCGTGGCGCGCAACCATCAGGTGCTGGGTGTAAACAATGCAGTGGCTTCGGTGGTGCGGCAGGAAGAATTGAAGCGGCGCATACCGCGCGGCAAGCGCCTGCTGACTCGCAGCGTGCCGATGCCGGAACTGCGCAAGGCGGCCGAGCCGAGTCCTGTGGCCGAGGCCACCGTGGTCACCACGGGCGCCCTGGCGGCCAACGAGGACCTGTTGCTGATCGAGCGCGCCGATCCCGATCTCGGCCGGCTCGGCGTCTTCTGGCACACCCAGGGCAGCGGCAAGTCGTATTCGATGGCGTTCTTCGCAGAGAAGGTGCGCCGCGTCGTGCCGGGCAATTTCACCTTCCTGGTGATGACCGACCGCGACGACCTCGACGGCCAGATCTGGCGCACCTTCATCGGTTGCGGCGTTACCGACGACAAGACGCCGCGCGCCGCTTCGGGCAAGGAGTTGCAGGCCATCCTGCAAGGCAATCACCGCTACGTCTTCAGCCTGATCCACAAATTCAATCAGCCCGTGGCGCAGGCGTACAGCGAGCGCGACGACATCATCGTCGTGTCTGACGAAGCGCACCGCACCCAGGCCGGCCGCTTCGCCCGCAACATGCGCCTGGCGCTGCCGAATGCATCCTTCATCGGCTTCACCGGAACGCCGCTGTTCAAGCACGACCAGCTCACGCGCCGCATCTTCGGCGACTACGTGTCGCGTTATGACTTCCGGCGCTCCGAGGAAGACGAGTCGACCGTCAAGCTGGTCTACGAGAACCGCGGCGAAAAGCTCGGCATCGCCCGGTTCGACCTGAACGACCGCATCGCCGACGCGGTGGAGAAGGCCGACCTCGATCCGGACCAGACCGCCCTCTTGGAAAAGCTGCTCGGCAAGGACTACGAAGTCATCACGGCGGGCGACCGACTCGACAAGCTCGCC
The DNA here is from genome assembly GCA_039933535.1 of Caldimonas sp. Classification (GTDB taxonomy): domain Bacteria; phylum Pseudomonadota; class Gammaproteobacteria; order Burkholderiales; family Burkholderiaceae_C; genus Schlegelella_A. The sequence continues at coordinate 1,197 of JBDTNU010000267.1, forward strand.
GACGACTTCGTGGAGCACTGCAGCACGCGTTGGGAAACTGGCAAGTCGATGCTCGTCTGCATCGACAAGATCACGTGCGCACGGATGCTCCAGCGCATCGCGCCGCGCTGGCACGCGCGGCGGGCGCAAATCGAGTCCGCGATCCCGCTGAAGCAAGCGGCTTTGGTCGGCGCGACCGACAGGGATGTGCGCGAACACCTCACCGCCGAGCTGACCCGCCTGCGCGGCCAGACGCAGTGGATGGCAGCGACGCTGATCGAGATCATCATCAGCGAAGCGCAGAACGAGGTTCGCGACTTCGCGAAGTGGGGCTTCGACATCATCCCGCACCGGGTGGCGATGAAGACCGGGTTCGAAACGCCCGACGGCAAGCGTGTCACGGTCGAAGATGCCTTCAAGGATCCGAAGCATCCGTTTCGCGTCGCGATCGTCTGCGCGATGTGGCTCACCGGCTTCGACGTCGAGTGCCTGGCGACGCTCTACATCGACAAGCCGATGCGAGCGCACAACCTGATGCAGGCCATCGCGCGGGCAAATCGCGTGTTCCCCGGCAAGAAGTTCGGCGTGATCGTCGACTACAACGGCATGCTCAGGAGCCTGCGCGAGGCGCTGGCCCAATACGCCCTCGGCGACGATGGCAATGACGGCGGCGGCATCGTCGCGCCGATCGAGGATCTGGTTGCCGCGCTGCTTCAGACCATCGAGGCGGCGGAAGCTCATCTACTGACTCTCGGCTTTGACGCCCGTCGTCTTGATGGCGCGACTGGGTTCAACCGCATTCAGGCTCTGCGCGACGCCGTCGACTCCGTGTACACCTCGGACGAATCGAAGCGAAGATTCGAGATCATCGCCCGCCACCTCTTCTTCTGCTTCAAGGCCTTGCTGATGGAGCCGAGCGCGCTGCGCTACGCCGAGCGCCACGACAACATCGAGGCCATCTACAAGAAACTGCAGGACCGGCGCGATACCGCCGATGTGACCGAGCTTCTTAAGGAACTGCACCGGATCGTCAACGAAGCCATCCGCGCTGCCGCGCCGGGCGAGGACCACGCCGAGGGGTTGACGGTCGATCTGAGCCGGATCGACTTCGAGAAGCTGCGCGCCGAGTTTGCCGGCAAGGTGCGTCGCAAGCACTCCGCCCTGCAGGACATCCGCGATGTGATCGAACGGAAGCTGGCGCAGATGCTCGCGACCAACGGGCTGCGAATGGACTTCTACAAGAAGTACCAGGCCATCGTCGCCGACTACAACCGCGAGAAGGATCGAGCGACGGTAGAGGCGACCTTTGCGCAACTGCTCGCCTTGGCGACCAGCCTCGACGAAGAACAGACGCGCGCGGCCCGGGAGGGCTTGAGCGACGAGGAGTTGGCGCTGTTCGATCTGATGTTCAAGGAAAACATCGGCCAAGCCCAGCGCGAGCGGTTGAAGCAGGCCAGCCGGACGCTGCTCGTCGCTCTGCGCGCACTCGTGGAGCCGATGCCCAACTGGGCACGGAACACGGCCACGCAGGCCGAGGTGAAGATATTCATCCTCGATGCGCTATGGCAATCGCTGCCTCGCCCACCCTTTACCGAACAGGAGGCCGAGGCGCTTGCGGACGAGGTGTATGGACTCGTTTGGCAACAGGCCGCAGCGAAGGGCGATTCGCGGCCACCTGCATGACGAATGCATGACATCGCCGACAATCGCACCATGCTGGCGCAGCGCACTCTCAAGTCCATGACCCGCGCCGTTGGCGTGGGCGTGCACGGCGGCCAGCGGGTCGAGATGACGCTGCGTCCGGCCGCGCCCGACACCGGGATCGTGTTTCGCCGCGTCGACCTGCCGCGCTCGATCGACATCAAGGTCGACGCCTTCTCGGTCTGCGACACGCGCATGGCGACCACGATCTCGGCCGGCGGCGATCCCGACGGGCCGAAGGTCAAGACGGTCGAGCATCTCCTGTCGGCCTGCTCGGGGCTAGGCCTCGACAACCTGATCGTCGACATCACCGCCGAGGAAGTGCCGATCCTCGACGGCTCGGCGGCCTCGTTCGTGTTCCTCCTGCAGAGCGCGGGCATCGTCATGCAGGACGCGCCGAAGCGCTTCCTGCGCGTCAAGCGCGCGGTCGAGGTGAGGGAAGGCGAGGGCGCGGCGCTGAAGTGGGCTCGGCTCGAGCCCTACGAGGGCTACAAGCTGGCGTTCGAGATCGAGTTCGATCATCCGGCGGTCAGCCAGACCGGCCAGCAGTTCGTCTTCGAGATGGACCCGGCGCGCTACAAGCGCGAGATCGCGCGGGCGCGCACCTTCGGCTTCACGGCCGAGCTCGACACCATGCGCTCGCGCGGCCTGGGCCGCGGCGTCAGCCTCGACAACGTGGTCGCGGTCGACGAGTTCAAGGTGATCAACAGCGAGGGCCTCCGCTACGACGACGAGTTCGTCAAGCACAAGATCCTCGACGCGATCGGCGACATGATGATGGCCGGCCGGCCGCTGCTCGCCTCGTACCGCGCCTACAAGTCGGGGCACGCCCTCAACAACACGCTGGTGCGCGCCCTGCTGGCCGACCCGACGGCTTACGAAACCGTCACCTTCGAGGACGAGGCAGAGGCCCCGGCCGGGCTGGCCGAGCTTGCGCCGGCCTGGTGACGGCCACGCGCACCGATGGCCGTCTTCCGGGCGCTGCTGCTCATCACGCTGGTCGCCGGCGCGGCCTGCTTCGCCGCCTACGCGGTGACCGGCCAGACCCGCTTTCGCGGCTACGGCATCCGGCTGGTGCGCTGGACCGTGGTCGCCGGGCTGGCCTTCTTCGCCGTGCTGATCGCGCAGCGCCTCTACGACGCGGGGTGAGGCCGCGATGCTGATCTTCCGCTGGGTCATCGGCGTGCTGAGCGCGCTGTTCGCCGTCGGCGCGGCGTTCAGCTTTGTCGTCTTCATTTCCTTCGACGCCCCCGTCTGGCTGGAACGCTCGCGGCGCCTGCGTCACTGGCTCTGGTTGCTGCTGCTGTTCTGGTTCAACGTCGAGGTCTGGGGGCGCGTGATCTGGGCTCTCTTCCACTGGAACTCGGGCTGAAGCGAGCTCACAGGCCGAGGAAGGCGAGCACCGCCGGCAGGTGCGATTCGAAGTCCGAGAGCGCGTGGTCGCTGCCCTCGATCAGGCGGATCCGGCAGCCGGCGTAGCGGGCGCTCATCTCCTGCCAGGAAAGCACCTCGTCGCCCTTGGCGATGACCGCGAAGTAGCGCTCGAGCCGGGTCAGCGTCGCCGGCGCCGCGAGCGCGCGCAACTCGGCGACGAATTCGGCATGGAAGAAGAAGCGCTCGTCGCTGTGCCAGGAGATCTGTTCGCCGATGTGGGCGGCGAGATCGCGGGCCGGATCGACGGCCGGGTTGAGCAGCACGGCGCGGCAGCCGATCCGCTCGGCGACCGCGGTCGCGTAGAAGCCGCCGAGCGAGCTGCCGATCACCGCCATGCGCTCGCCGGGCCAGTCGGCGACGCCCGCCAGCACCTGCTCGATCGCGCTGCGCGGCGAGGGCGCAAGCTGCGGCGCCAGCCAGGTCAGGTCGGGCCGGTGCTCGGCCACCCACGCGGCGACCCGGCGCGACTTGGCCGATTGCGGCGACGAGCGGAAGCCGTGCAGGTAGAGCAGGTGGCTGAGCGCGGCGCCCGGCGCAGCGCCGGGAAGGGGGTCGCTCACGCGACCGCGCGCGCAGCGCCGGGGGCCTGCGGCGCGGCCAGCGCCGCCAGCAGTCTGGCGTGCACGCCGCCGAAGCCGCCGTTGCTCATGCAGAGCACGTGGTCGCCCGGCCGCGCCGCAGCCACCAGCCGGGCGACCAGGTCGTCGATGCTCGGCGCGACAGCGGCGCGCGCGTCGAGCGGGCGCAGGGCCTCGGCCGCGTCCCAGCCGAGGCCGCCCGAGTGGCAGAAGGCGAGGTCGGCCTCCTCGAGGGCCCAGGGCAGCTGCGCCTTCATCGCGCCCAGCTTCATGGTGTTCGAGCGCGGCTCGAAGGCGACCAGGATGCGCGCCGCGCCGACCTTGCGTCGCAGACCGTCGAGGGTGGTCCGCATGGCGGTCGGGTGATGCGCGAAGTCGTCGTAGACGGCGACGCCGCCCGCCTCGCCGCGCAGTTCGAGGCGGCGGCGCACGTTGTGGAAGCTGCCGAGGGCGCGCGCCGAGACCTCGGGCGCGACGCCGGCGTGCTCGGCGGCGCCGATCGCGGCGAGCGCGTTCAGCTGGTTGTGCTCGCCGAGCAGCGGCCACTCGACGCGGGCGATCCTGAGGCCGCCGCGCAGCACATCGAAGGCGTGCGGCTCGCCGCGCGCGCGCAGCAT
>JBDTNU010000268.1:0-5499 GCA_039933535.1 Caldimonas sp.
CTGGAGACGCCGCATGGCACGGTTCGCGCCCGCCATCTCGTGGCGGCGACCGGCGGCCACAACACGCCGGTGGTCCCCACCGTGCAGCGCCGCGACGGCACGGTGCGCGAGCTGCACTCGAGCGCCCTGCGCGATCCGGCCGAGCTGGCCGGACGCGACGTGATGGTCGTGGGCGGCGGGGCATCGGCCTTCGACCTGCTCGATCAGTGTCTCGAGCACGGCGCGCGGCGCATCGTGTGGGTCTATCGCGGCAACCGCTGGTTCTCGCCGACGCGCAAGCCCAAGGCCGTGGCCGGCACGGTGCGGCCCTTCGCCAGGCTGCAGGCGAGCGGCGCGACCATCGCGGAGCAGAACGCGGCGATCGGCGCCGACCTGTCGAGCCGCTACGAGAAGTCGGGCATCGGCGCGATCCGGCCGCACCGACCGTTGGACGTTCTGCAAGACCAGCTCATTCCCGGCCGCGCTCGCATGCTGGAGCACTTCACCGCGCTGGAGCGACATCAAGGCACCGTCGAGTCCATCGAAGGCGGCGAAGTCACTCTGTCGGACGGCACGCGCCGAGCGGTGGACATCGTCCTCTGGGGAACGGGATACGAGACCGACCTCACGTACTTCGAAGACGCGCGCATCGCATCGATACGCACCGTCGCCAAGCTGGGCGCTCGCTGCGCCTGCATGTTTCGCAGCATCGACGCGCCGGACCTGTATTTCCCCGGTGTCGGCCTAGACGGGATCGGCGCCTTGTCGTGGGCTTACTCGCTGGTGGCGCGGGCCATCATGTCGCACATCGTCGGCACTGCGCGCCTGGACATGGAGCAGGGCGCGCGGCTCAACCATCTGGAGATCGCGCGGCACCTGGCCGAGCGCGACCCCGGTGCACAGGCAGAAGGGAAGGGCTGGGACTTCTATCGCCATCTTGCGATGACCTTGCCCGATGATCAGCCGTACCCGTTCGCTTGATGCACGCCGGTCGACGGCTGATTCGACAATCGAGCGCAACGAAAGAAAGCCATGTCTGACCCGATCGGCTCCAAGATCCCCACCACGCTGATTCCCGGCGACGGCATCGGCCCCGAAGTGGTGGCCGCGACCGTGCAGGTGCTCGATGCGCTGGGCAGCCCCTTTGCGTGGGACGTGCAACAGGCCGGCGTGGCCGGCGTTGCAGCTGCGGGCGACCCGCTGCCCGCGGCCACGCTGGCCAGCATTCGCGAGCGCGGCCTGGCGCTGAAAGGTCCGCTCACCACGCCGGTGGGCGGCGGCTTCCGGTCATCGAACGTGCGCCTGCGCGAGGAGTTCGAGCTGTTCGCCAACGTGCGCCCGGCGCGAACGCTGGTGCCGGGTCGCTTCGACGATATCGACCTGGTGCTGGTGCGCGAGAACCTCGGCGGCTTCTACGTCGCGCACGAGTACTACGTGCCGATCGGCGACGACCCGCACGCGGTCGCCGTCTCCACCGGCATCAACACGCGCGACGGCAGCAAGCGCATCGCCCGCTTCGCCTTCGAGTACGCGCTCGCGCATGGCCGCAAGAAGATCACGATCGTGCACAAGGCCAATATCCTCAAGGCCTTGAGCGGCCTCTTCCTGGAAGCGGCGCGCGAGGTGGCCGCTGAATACGAGGGCCGCGTGGCGGTCGAAGACATGATCGTCGACGCCTGCGCCATGCAGCTCGTGCTCAACCCCTGGCGCTTCGACATGCTGCTGTGCACGAACCTGTTCGGCGACATCCTCTCCGACGAGATCGCCGGCCTGGTCGGCGGCCTGGGCATGGCGCCGGGCGCCAACATCGGTGCCGACGCGGCGATCTTCGAGGCGGTGCACGGGTCGGCGCCGGACATCGCGGGGAAGGGGATTGCCAATCCGGTGTCGCTGATGCTGGCGGCGGCAATGATGCTCGACCATGTCGGGTTGGGGGACAAGGGCGCGCGACTGCGGGGTGCGATCGGTGCGGCGTTGAATGCGGATGGGGTGAGGACGGGGGACCTCAAGGGGACGGCGACCACGCGTCAGTTTGCGGATGCGGTTTGCGGGCGGCTGGTGGAACGTTGATATCTCCGAGGGGATCGGAGACTCAGTCGCGTGCGAGTCGAGCGGACAAGCGGATCAGGCTCTTGCGATCACGGTTGCCCGACTTGCGCAGCACACTGGTCAGGTGGGTGCGAACGGTGGTGTAGCCGATGCCGATGTGTTGGGCGATTTCCTTGTCGGTCAAGCCGTCCGCAGCAAGCTGGCAGACCTGACGCTCGCGCGGGCTCATGCCGACGAGCCATGGCGCGTGTCCGGTCGGCGTGGCGGGCAATGCCGGCGAGGTCGCGCGACGCCGCGCCCGGGCCAGCGCCTGCACGAGCGCGGGATACAGCATGCGCAGGATGGCGATGTCATTGGCGTCGAAATCATCCTTGGCGCGTTGCCGCCAGATGCGGAAATCGCCGACGTCGGCGCTGCCGTCATGGGCAAAGAGGTTGATTCCCCAATACAAGCCTTCGGTGCGCAGGAACCGGTTGAAGAAGTCGCTTTTCACCAGGGTGCTTTGCCCCATCGCCCGCGACACTCGCATGGGGATGCGGTAGGGGTGCAAGCAACCCGGGATCGGATCCTCGAACTGAAAGTGCGACTCGTAGCTATGGATCAGGGTCGCATCGCCTCGACAGCACAGGCCTTCTTCAAACCGCTGCTCGGGCGCACTCCACACGAACGACGCCACGTAGTCCGCGTTGAGCAAGTTCGCCATGGCGTTGGCCAGCTGCTGCCGCAAATCCCTCTCGCCCAGTGATTGCGCCAGCAGGGACATCACGGTCGAGAGATGGGCGGCGTGCGTGCTCGATAGATACATGGTGCGCTGATCGATCCTGGTGTCGCATCGATGGTTGACTGGCGATGCCGTGTCGTCCGTTCAGCATCTGCTCCTCATTGATGAGGATACCCGGGCGGACCTGGCTTCCCTATCCTCGTCCGAGGAAGTTCTTTCCTGCGCCGATGCGCGACATGACCCTCACGTCAAACCCTCAAGACAGGAGAACCCATGAGTAACGCATCGATTTCCACCCGCTTCACTGAACGCTACAAGGTGCGCCATCCGTTCGCCAGTGCAGGCATGGCCTTCGCCGGCCTGACGCCGCCGCTGGCCATCGCCGTGTGCAAGGCCGGCGGCATCGGCGCGATCGGCGTGGGGTTCACGCCAGCCGAGGTGCTGCGCCAGTTCATACGTGACATCCGTGCCGCCACCGACGCGCCGTTCAACATCAACTTCATCACCTGCTTCGACAACGATGCACAGGTGAGGGTGTGTGCTGAAGAGCGGGTGCCGATCGTTTCTTGGCACTGGGGCCATCCTTCGGTCGAGCATCGCAAGATGTTGAAGGACGCCGGCGTGAGTTACTGGGAACAGGTGGGCAGCGTAGACGATGCGAAGCGCGCGGTGGATGCCGGTGCGGACGCGATCGTCGCCCAAGGCTATGAGGCCGGCGGACACAACTACCAGGGGCTGGCCAGCAGCCCGGGGTTACCCACGTTCGCGCTGCTGCCCATGATGGTGGATGCGGTCGGCCGGGACGCGATGGTGCTGGGCTCCGGCGGGATCGGGGACGGGCGCGGCGTGGCCGCGGCGCTCGCACTCGGCGCAGACGCCGTCTGGGTGGGCACGCGCCTCGTGGCCACGCTCGAGGCAGCGGTGCATGAGGAGCACAAGCGCCGCATCGTCGCCGCGAGTGGCGAAGACACCGTGTTCAGCTCGATCTTCGGGCCGGAGATGCCGCACTTCAACCCCATGCGGCTGCAGCGCAACCGGGTCGTGAGGGAATACAACCACCGACTTGCCGAGGTGCCGCAGCAGCGCGACCACCTGCCTGTGATCGGCAGCACCGAGATGGGCGGCCAGACGATGGAGCTTCGAAAGTTCAGCGTACTTCTGCCGATGCCGCAAACCAGCGGCGATTGGGAGGAGATGCCCTTCCTGATGGGCCAAGGCGTTGGCCTGGTCAACGACATTGCGCCGGCCGGCGAGATCGTGGAGCGGATGATGAGCGAGGCGCAGGCCGTGCTCGCGAAATTGACTGCTCCGCAAGGCCGCTGAACACTCGCCAAGAAGCTCGAGGCCGGCGAATCGTCGCTGATCCGCTTGCGGCCTCTAGCGGCCCGACAAGTCGGTGTCGGCGTCGTACAGCTCGTTGCGGAGATCGGTCAGCGAGACCTTTTCCTCGTCGTCGCGGAAGCCCGCCGCCTCCTTGTCGTCGATCGCGTCGATCGCGTCCAGGACGAGGCGTTCGGCTTCCTCGATCTGCTCCGGCGTGTCGGCCTGCCCGGCGGCCCTCAAGGCCTGCTGCGCCTGGTCCCAGAGGCTGACTTGCGGCTTCGTCTGCTCGGGCGCAGGCGCCGGTGAAAGTGCCGGCACGAATGCGCGCGCCTGCGTGCGTCGCTTCGCGTTGCGATCGAGCCAACCCTTCAGGAAGTCCTTGTCCTTCGGGTGTGTCTTGACCCTCTCATTGAACTGCTCCGCCCTGGAATCCGACATCTGTTCGATGAGGTCGCCAGGCGGCAAGGTGTTGATGAAGTCCGTGGTCGCCTGCGAAGGCGAACCCATGTCGTAGGTCGCGTCGAAGCCCTTGGCCTTGAGGATGGCGGTCAGGCGGCCGAGATCGATGCCGCCCCAGTACCAATCGGCGATGACGAGGGCCACGCCCGTGTTCTTGATCCGGCTCGCGCCCGACGACACCCATTGCATGTGGCCGAAGCGCATCGCGCCTTCGGGCGTCAATGCCTTGAAACCTGCTTCTGTGGGGTCCAGGCCGAGCGCCTTGGCCTTGCCCATGTAGATCGACTTCGTCACGCCCCAGTTGGTTTGGCCGCCTGCGTCGTTCACGTTGGCCGGATTGGCCTTCCACTGCTCGAGCGATCCCTCGAAACCGACGACGCCCTTCCACCATTCCCAGAACTGCGGGTCCACGCCGGGGGCCGCTGCGGCGTCGTTCGGCTTGCGCTGCACCCTCGCGCCCGCGCCGCGGCGTTGCTGCACGACGTGCGCGAGCTCGTGTGCCAGCAGCCCCGAGTCGCCACGCCGTCCCGCGCCGAAGACGACGTGCTCGCCGTAGGTGAAGGCCTGCGCCTGCAGCGCGGCGCTCGCCGCCTGCGCGTTGGCGTCGTCATGCACGCGCACGCTGCCGAAGCTCGCACCCAGCTTCGACTCCATCGCGGCGCGCTCGTCGGCGCGCAACGGCGCGCCGCCTTGCAACGAGCCCTCGGCGGCGGGCGTTGCATTGCTGGCCGAAGCAGCGGGTCTGGCGCGACAGCGCGGGCAGCCACCGCCGCAGGCACAACCGGTGGGCGCTGGCGCGCGAGTGCCTTCGGCCATGCGATCGGCCTCGCTCTCGGCGGCCGGGTCGTCGTGCACCGTCGGGCGTGCGCCGGCCCGGCCCGACAGGGTCGTCCACGAAGCAGGCAAGGCTCTCTGCATGATCGCTGTTGTCGCTCAGGATTATCCGAGATTGCAGCATCCGACGACTC
>JBDTNU010000269.1:0-5483 GCA_039933535.1 Caldimonas sp.
GCTCGACCATCGGCATCTCGAAGACGACGCCGATCGAGATCATGGAGCAGCTCTATCCGGTGCTGTTCGAAGAGTATTCCCTGCATGAAGGCTCGGGCGGCGCGGGCGAGCATCGCGGCGGCTTCGGCGTCAACTACCGGATCCGCCTGCGCCGCGGCGACGCGCGCGTCTCGATGGTGATGGACCACGGTCGTGGCGGCCCGCCCGGGGCTGAAGGCGGCGCCTCGGGCGGCCTCAACAAGGTGGCAGTCATCCGCAACGGCGTGAGCTACGTGCCGCCCCATCTGTCGAAGGATCAGGACATCGAGATCCACGCCGGCGACGTGATTGCCGTCTCGACACCGGGCGGCGGCGGCTTCGGCCCGAGCGCAGCACGGCCGCGCGAGGCCGTCGCGCTCGACCTGGCGCTCGGCTACTACACGGCCGAAGAATCGGGCCGCGCTTTCCCGGCCGCGTCATGACAGGCGGATTGCGCAGCGTGAACGCGGCCACCGTGCCGAGCCCGTGCAACGACGTGTGCCGGATCGACCCCGACACCGGCTGGTGCGAAGGATGCCTGCGCACGATCGACGAGATCGCCACCTGGGGGACCCTCGACGACAGGGCCAAGCGCGACATCTGGAAGCGCCTGCCGCCGCGCCGCCAGCAAATCGCCGATGCACGCGACGCGAAATGAAGACCCTCGACTTCTGGTTCGACCCGATCTCGCCTTACGCGTGGCTCGCCTTCGCGCGCTTGCCCGAAGCGCTGGTCGGCCTCTCGTACAACGTGTCGTACCGGCCGGTGCTGTTCGGTGCCTTGCTGAAGCACCACGAGCACAAGGGTCCGGCCGAGATCGAGCCCAAGCGCGCCTGGACTTTTCGGCAGGTGCATTGGCTCGCCCACCGCGCCGGCATCGCCATCGACACGCCGGCGCGCCATCCTTTCAATCCGATCGCGCTTTCGCGCCTGGCCTGGGCCGCGGCGCCGGCCGGCATGACGCCGAGCCGTCACATCTGCGAGGCGATCCTGCGCCACGTCTGGATTGGCGGCGCCGATGCCGAAGCGCCAGAGCGCGTGGCCGCGTTGCGCGAACAGCTTGCACCGCGCCTCGATCCGGCCAGCGATGAAGCCAAGCAGCGCCTGCGCGATGCGACCGACGAGGCAATCGCGCGCGGTGTGTTCGGCGTGCCGACGGTGGGCGTCGAGGGCAAGCTGTTCTGGGGCTTCGATGCGCTCGAGATGGTCGCCGGCTACCTGCGCGGCGATGCCTGGTTCGACGCATCGCACTGGGACCGAGAAGGCGCGCCGCGGCCCGGACTGAAGCGCGGCTGAGCGCGTTTGGCGCCACACGCTTTGGGGACGTGCGCGGTTGTCGTCTACGGGTTTAACCCGAGCAGATCACTGTGTCCTTTTAAGGTTCACGTCAGGAAACGCGGCGGTCGGCGAGCCAAGATGCGGGCCGGCGTCGCCGCACGGCGATTGTTTTGACTGGGGAGGAATAGAAACATGGTCACAGCAGCAGTTCCGGCGGGCAAGCCCGTCGACAGGCCGATGACGAAGGAGGAGAGGAAAGTCATCTTCGCGTCGAGCCTCGGCACGGTGTTCGAGTGGTACGACTTCTACCTCTACGGCTCGCTTGCCGGCATCATCGCCAAGCAGTTCTTCTCGGCGCTCGATCCGACCGCGGCGTTCATCGCCTCCCTGATGGCCTTCGCCGCGGGCTTCTTGGTGCGGCCGTTCGGCGCCCTGGTGTTCGGCCGGCTCGGCGACATGATCGGCCGCAAATACACCTTCCTGGTGACCATCCTCATCATGGGCCTGTCGACGGTGGCGGTCGGTATCCTGCCCACCTACGCGTCGATCGGCATCGCAGCGCCGATCATCCTGGTGGCGCTTCGCCTGATGCAGGGCCTGGCCCTCGGCGGGGAGTACGGCGGCGCGGCGACCTACGTTGCCGAGCACGCACCGCACGGCAAGCGCGGCGCCTACACGTCGTGGATCCAGACCACGGCGACGCTCGGACTCTTTCTCTCGCTGATCGTCATCATCGGCGTCAAGACTTTCCTCGGCGACGAGACCTTCAACAACGGCTGGGGCTGGCGCGTGCCCTTCTGGCTCTCGTTCGTCCTGCTGATCGTTTCGGTCTGGATCCGCCTGAGCCTGAACGAAACACCGGCCTTCAAGCGCATGAAGGAAGAGGGCAAGACCTCGAAGGCGCCGCTCACCGAAGCGCTCGCCAACTGGGGCAACGGCAAGATCGTGCTGCTGGCGCTGCTCGGCCTGACCGCGGGCCAGGGCGTGGTCTGGTACACGGGGCAGTTCTACGCGCTGTTCTTCCTGACGGCCCAGCTCAAGGTCGACGCGACCACGGCGCAACTCATGATCGGTGCGTCGCTGCTGCTGGGCACGCCGTTCTTCGTCATCTTCGGCACCCTGTCCGACAAGATCGGCCGCAAGCCGATCATCATGGCTGGCTGCCTGCTTGCCGCATTGACCTTCTTCCCGCTGTTCGGCGCGCTCACCAAGGCAGCCAACCCGGCGCTTGCCGAGGCGCAGGCGAAGAACAAGGTGATCGTGACCGCCGACCCGGCGCAATGCTCGTTCCAGGGCAGCCCGATCGCACGCGAGATCGACTTCAAGACCTCGTGCGACATCGCCAAGCGCTTCCTCGCGCAAAGCTCGGTCAGCTACGACAACGTCGACGCGCCGGCTGGAACGCCGGTCACGGTCACCGTCGGCGACAAGACGATCTCGCCACCGGCGGCGACCGTCGTCAACCAGAAGTTCGACGCCGAAAGCACGGCCAAGATCGCCGCCTTCAAGAAGGAGATCGGCGCCGACCTGGTCGCCGCCGGCTATCCGGCCAAGGCCAAGCCGATCGACTTCATGGGTGGCCAGTGGTGGTCGGTCGTCGGCATCCTGTTCGTGCTGGTGATCTACGTGACGATGGTGTACGGCCCGATCGCGGCGATGCTGGTCGAACTGTTCCCGACGCGCATCCGCTACACGTCGATGAGCGTGCCGTACCACTTCGGCAACGGCTGGTTCGGCGGCATGCTGCCGACGACCGCGTTCGCGATCGTGGCTTCCACGGGCAACATGTACAACGGCCTGTGGTATCCGATTGCCATTGCCAGCATGACTTTCGTCATCGGCACGCTGTTCATCCGCGAAACGAAGGACGTCGACATCTACGCGCACGATCGCTGACGCGAAGTCCGCTTCACCAGGTCTGCGGGCCCGGCGCGAAAGCGTCGGGCCTTTTTCTTATGCGGGCTGGAAGAGCGTTGCGTGCTGCTCGCGCAGCAGGTTCTTCTGGACCTTGCCCATCGCATTGCGCGGCAGCTCCGCCACGACGAACAGCGCCTTGGGCAGCTTGAAGTTGGCGATGCGCGTCTTCAGCGTCGCGAGCAGCGCCGCGCCGTCGAGGACGACGTCGGGACGCGGGACGACGACCGCGACCACGCATTCGCCGAAGTCCGGGTGCGGCACACCGACGACCGCGCTCTCGGCGACGCCAGGCAGGTCGTTGATCGAGCCTTCGATCTCGGCCGGATAGACGTTGAAGCCGCCGCTGATGATCAGGTCCTTGCTGCGGCCGACGATCGTGACGTAGCCGTCGGCGTCGATCCTGCCGACGTCGCCGGTGCGAAACCAGCCGTCGGCGCTGAACTCCTCCTTCGTTTTTTCCGGCATGCGCCAGTAGCCGGCGAACACGTTCGGCCCACGCACCTCGATGCCGCCGATCTCGCCTGTCGCCACTGGCTCGCCCTTGTCGTCGCGGAGGCGAAGGCCGACATCCGGCAGCGGAAAGCCGACCGTGCCGCCGCGCCGCTCGCCGTCTTCGGGCCGGTACGGGTTCGAGCTCAGCATCACCGTTTCGCTCATGCCGTAGCGCTCGAGGATGGTCTGGCCGGTGCGGACGCGGAAGGCGTCGAAGGTCTCGACCAGCATCGGCGCCGAGCCGCTGATGAAGACGCGCATATGGCGGCACGCTGCGGCCGTCAGGGCCGGCTCGCCGAGCAGGCGCACGTAGAGCGTCGGCACGCCCATGAAGACGGTGGCGCGCGGTAGCAGGGCAACGACCTTCTTCGCATCGAACCGGTCTAGCCAGAGCATCTTCGCGCCCGCCAGCAGGGCACCGTGCGAAGCGACGAACAGGCCGTGCACGTGGAAGATCGGCAGGGCATGGATCAGTACGTCGCCGCCCTCGGCCGGCGTGCGCCAGCCCCAGTACGTCTTCAGCGTCTCGGCGTTCGAGAGCAGGTTGCCGTGGCTCAGCATCGCGCCCTTGCTGCGCCCGGTGGTGCCGCTGGTGTAGAGGATGGCGGCGAGGTCGCTGGCGCTGCGTCGCGCTGGTGTGTGCGTGTCGGCGAAGTGCGTGGCGCGCTCGAGCAGGCTGCCGCCGCGATCGGCGCCCAGGGTGAAGACCCACGTCGTTCCGGCCGCGAAGGCGAGCCGCGACAGGCGTGCGAAGTCCTGCGGCGCACAGACGAACACGCTCGGTGCGGCGTTGCCGATGAAGTAGGCGAGCTCGTCGCTCTTGTAGGCCGTGTTGAGCGGCAGGTAGACATAGCCCGCACGCAGCACGGCGAGGTAGAACAGAAGCGATTCGACCGACTTGTCCGCCTGCACGGCGATCCGCGCCCCCTCCGGCAGATCGAGCGAATCGAGCAGGTTGGCAAACATGGCCGTAGCGCGCTCGATGTCGCGCCAGGTGTAGAAGAGCGGCGCCTCGCCCACGGTCTCGATCGCCACGGCGTCGAGGTCGGCCGCAAAGCCCGCGCGCAGGGCGGTGAACAGGTTGGCGTCGCGCTCTGTCATGGTGTCTGTGTCGGTTGACGATTGGGCGAATTCTTGCCGGCCGGCGGGTCGCGTCAATCGGGCCGATCGCGGTGGCGCGCTGCAACAATCGTTCAGCCCGTCGAACGCCATTCAATCTTCTACACTTCCGCGCGCCGAGGGCCCGTACCTCGTGCGCACAAGCCCAGGAGATCTCCCGATGAAAGCTCGATTCGCCGCCGCCCTTTCGGGCGCGCTGTTCGCCACGCTCGCTGCCACGGCGCTCGTCGTTCCCTCGCAGGCCACCGCGCAGGGAAAGGGCGAGATCCGGGTCGCCCTCATCTACAGCAAGACCGGCCCGCTCGAGGCCTACGGCAAGCAGACCGAGACCGGCTTCATGATGGGCCTCGACTACGCGACCGGCGGCACCATGATGGTCGCCGGCAAGAAGATCGTCGTCATCGAGAAAGACGACCAGGGCAAGCCTGACGTGGGCAAGAGCCTGCTCGCCACCGCCTATGGCGACGACAAGGCCGACATCGCAGTCGGGCCGACGTCTTCCGGCGTTGCGCTGGCGCTGCTGCCGGTGGCCGAGGAGTACAAGAAGATCCTGCTCGTCGAGCCCGCGGTGGCCGACTCGATCACCGGCGACAAGTGGAACAAGTACATCTTCCGCACCGGCCGCAACAGCTCGCAGGACGCGATCGCCAACGCCGTTG
>JBDTNU010000270.1:0-5481 GCA_039933535.1 Caldimonas sp.
GCGTCAGGACCTAAACCTGGTGCGTCTACCAATTTCGCCACCCGCGCGGGAGAAAGCCAGCTAGTTTACGGGCTCGGCCTCGACGCGGAACCACGCGGCATACATGGCGGGCAGCGAAAACAGCGTGAGCGCGGTGGCGACGATCAGGCCGCCCATGATCGCGACGGCCATCGGCCCCCAGAAAACGCTGCGTGACAGAGGGATCATCGCCAGCACGGCGGCGGCGGCGGTGAGCATGATCGGCCGGCAGCGCCGTACCGCGGCCTCGACGATCGCCTTGCCCGCGACCACGCCGCGCGAGCGATCCTGCTCGATCTGGTCGATCAGGATCACCGAATTGCGCATGATCATGCCCATCAGCGCGATCACGCCGAGCAGGGCGACGAAGCCGAACGGGCGATTGAGCAGCAGCAAGGCCGCGGCGACGCCGGCGATGCCGAGCGGCGCGGTGAGAAATACCAGCACCGAGCGGCTGAAGCTGTGCAGTTGCAGCATCAGCAAGGTGAACATGATGAAGAGCATCAGCGGCGCGCCTGCGGCGATCGAGCCCTGGCCTCGGCTGCTCTCTTCCACGGCGCCGGCGATATCGATGTGGTAGCCGGGCAGCATGCGCGCCCGGATCGGTGCGAACAAGGGGTCGAGTTGCGCCGTGACCGTGGCGCCCTGCATGCCGTCGACGATGTCGCCCTGCACCGTCGCGGCGTAGTCGCGCCCCTCGCGCCACAGCACGCCCGGCTCCCACGCGAAACGCGCGGTCGCGATCTGCTCGAGCGGCACGCTCTTGCCCCCTGCGATCGGCACGTAGCCGTTGGCCATGTCCGAGATCGCGCTGCGTTCGTTCTGCGGCTGCCGCAGGACGATGTCGATCAGCTTGTCGCCGTCGCGGAACTGGCCGACGTTGCTGCCGCCGTTGATGGTGTGTGCCGCCTGGGCGATGCCCTGGCTGGTGACGCCGAGGGCGCGCGCCTTGTCCTGGTCGATGTCGAGGTGCAGCGCCTTGACCGACTCGTTCCAGTTGTCGTTGACGCCGCGCATGTTCGGATTGGTGCGCATGATCGCCTTCACCTCGTCGGCGTAGGCACGGACGTGCGAGGCCTCGGGACCGACGACGCGAAATTGCACCGGATAGGCGACCGGCGGCCCGTTGGGCAGCAGCTTGGCGCGGCCACGCGCCTCGGGGAACTCGGTCGCCAGCAAGGCAGGCAGCGCCGCGCGCAGACGCTCGCGCGCCTTCATGTCGCGCGGCATGACGATCATCTGGCTCGCGTTGCTTTGCGGGAAGACCTGGTCGAGCACGAGCACGAAGCGCTCCGCGCCGCTGCCGACCCACGTGGTGACGTCGGTCACGCCATCGAGGGCCAGAACGCGCTTTTCAACCCGCTTCGTCACTTCCTCGTTGGCACCGAACGACGTGCCTTCGGGATACCAGAGGTCGACCAGGATCTCGAGGCGGCTCGAATCGGGAAAGAACTGCTGCTGCACGGTGCCCATGCCGACGACGCCGAGAAAAAGCGTCCCGACCGTCGCGGCGATGGTGATCCAGCGATGCCGCACACACCAGGCGACGATGCCGCGAAACCGGCTGTAGAACGGTGTGTCGAAGAGCTCGTGCGGCTGCTCCGTCGCATCGTGCTTGCGCTCCTTCAGCAGGACCGTACCGAGATACGGAACGAAATAGACCGAGACCAGCCACGAGATCACGAGCGCCGCCGCCGTCACCGCGAAGATCGCGAAGGTGTATTCGCCCACCGTCGATTGCGCCAGCCCGATCGGCAAGAAGCCGACCGCCGTGATCAGCGTGCCGGTCAGCATCGGCATCGCCGTTGCTTCGTACGCAAAGGTCGCGGCGCGCGCCTTGTCGAAGCCTTCTTCGAGCTTTCGAACCATCATCTCGACGGCGATGATCGCGTCGTCGACAAGCAGGCCGAGCGCGATGATCAGGGAGCCGAGCGAGATCTTGTGCAGGCCGACGCCGGCATAGAACATCACGACGAACGTGATCGCGAGCACCAGCGGAATCGTGATCGCCACGACCAGGCCGGGCCGCCAGTCGATGCACAGCGGCTTGAAGTGCAGGCCGAGCGCGACGAAGCTCACGGCCAGCACGATCACGATCGCCTCGATCAGCGTGCCGACGAATTCGTTCACCGAGCCGGAGACCACCTTGGCCTGGTCCTGGAACTGGTGCAATTCGAGGCCCGCCGGCAGCTCGGCGCGGATCTCGGCGGAGGCATGCTCGAGCGCCTTGCCGAGCTCGATGATGTCGCCGCCGCGCGCCATCGAGATGCCGAGCGCGATCACTTCCTTGCCGTGATCGCGCACCTTGACCTGCGGCGGGTCGATCGTGGCGCGCTTGACCTCGGCGATGTCGCCGAGCTTGAACGCCGAGCCGTTGGC
Organism: Caldimonas sp.; assembly: GCA_039933535.1. Taxonomy (GTDB): domain Bacteria; phylum Pseudomonadota; class Gammaproteobacteria; order Burkholderiales; family Burkholderiaceae_C; genus Schlegelella_A. The sequence goes on from JBDTNU010000270.1 coordinate 2,398, forward strand.
GCGAATCGGAAAGCGGCGCACGTCGTCGAGCGAGTTGAACTGACCGGCAACGCGAACCTGGATCGAATCGGTCGGCGCATTGATCGTTCCGCCCGACTCGATCGCATTCTGCTGGCCGAGCTGGGCCAGCACCTGGTTGAAGTCGAGACCGAGCTGGGCCAGTCGCTGCTGCGAGATCTCGACGAAGACCTTCTCGTCCTGCGCGCCGAAGATCGCGACCTTGCTGACATCCTTCACCTTCAGCAGGCGCTGGCGCACCTGGTCGGCGTGGTCCTTCAGCTCGGCATAGCTGATGCCGTCGGCCGAGAGCGCATAGATCGAGCCGTAGACATCACCGAACTCGTCGTTGAAATAGGGGCCGACGACGCCGGGCGGCAAGGTGGCGCGGATGTCGCCCAGCTTCTTGCGCACCGTGTACCAGATCTGCGGCATTTCCTTCGGCGGCGACGAGTCGCGCACCTGGAACAGGATCAATGCTTCGCCCGGCTTCGAATAGCTGCGGATGCGATCGGAATACGGCACCTCCTGCAGCGTCTTCTCGAGCTTGTCGGTCACCTGCTCGGCCACCTGCTGCGCCGTCGCGCCCGGCCAGAAGACGCGGATCGCCATGGCGCGAAACGTGAACGGCGGATCCTCGTCCTGGCCGAGCTGGAAGTAGGCCGCGGCACCGAGGGCGAGAAAGACGACCAGCAGATAGCGCGTCAGCGCGCGGTGCTCGAGCGCCCAGCGCGAAATGTTGAAGCGACGCTCTTCGGCCGGCGGCGTGATCTGCGCTGCAAGCACGCCTCCTTCGCCGCCGCTCATCGCAGGCCTACGGCGGTCGACGCGACTGGCAATGCGCTGGAAGCGCCGGCGAGCGGCGCTTCAGGATCGTTGTACAGCCTCACCTTCTGGCCCGAACTCAGGACATGGACACCGGCCGTGACAACGCGGTCGCCCGGTACGAGGCCGGCGACCACGACAGCGTCGTTGCCTTCGGCGCCACCGATCGTCACCAGGCGAGAGACCGTCGTCATCGACGCCGCGTCGACGATCCAGACCGTGCTCTTGCCGTGGTCTTCCTTCAGCGCCGAGAGCGGCACCCTGGCGACGCCAGCGACCCTGGGCGTATCGACGGCCACGGTCGCAGTCTGGCCGAGGCGCGGCGCGTCGGCGTCGCCAAGGTCGGCCTTGACGAGAAAGGTCCTCGTCACCGGATCGGCGGCCGCGGCGATTTCACGGATTTTCGCCGCGACCGTGCCCGCGCCGCTGCTCCACAGCCGGACCTGGACCGTGCCCTGCCGCGCCGCGATCGCCTGGATCAGACCGACCTTGTCTTCGGGGACCGAAAAGACGACGTCGCGCGGCCCGTCGTGGGCGAGCCGGACCACCCAGGCGCCCGCGGCCACGACCATCCCGGGCTCGACGTCGACGCCGGTGATCACACCACCTGCGTCGGCGTTGAGCGCCGCATAGCCGGCCTGATTTCCCTGCACGCCCGATTGCGCGCGCGCCTGCTGCAACTGCGCCTGGGCGACCTTCAGCGAGGTCTCGCGCCGCTCGAACTCGGCGCTGCCGATGAAGCCCTGGTCGCGCAGGTCGCGGTAGCGCTTGAAATCGGCCTCGGCCTGCTGCAGGTTGACCGCGGCGCTGGCGACCGCCGCACGCGCCACGTCTTCGCCGAGGCGAAGGTCGCGCGGGTCGAGTCGCGCGAGCAACTGTCCGGCCTTCACGGAGTCGCCGACGTTGACGGGCCGCTCCGTCATCTTGCCGCCGACTCGAAAGCCGAGCCGCGATTCGACGCGCGCCTTGATTTCGCCGGCGTATTCGTAGGTTCCGCCGGCCGAGGCCGGGGTGACGACGATGGTCTTGACGGCGCGCAACGGCTCGGGTGCCGGCGGTGCTTTCGAGCACGCACCGAGCAGCAGCAGGAACGTCGAGGCGAGCACTGCGGAATACGGACTGACGCGGTTCATTCGGCAAGCTCCACGAAGTAACTGACTGACCGGTCAGTAATATACGGGCGGCTCGGCGCAGCGTCAAACGTCTATCGCGGCGTCCGCCAACGCGCCGCGCCAAGGCGCCGAAGCGACGGGCATGGAGAATCGCTGTCGTGCCTGTCGATCACTACGAGAACTTTCCGGTCGCTTCGCTGCTGTGCCCTGCCGCGCTGCGCCCCGCCGTCGAAGCGATCTATTCGTTTGCCCGAACCGCCGACGACATCGCCGACGAGGGCGACGCGACGCCTGGCGAGCGGCTGGCCGATCTGGCCGCTTTCCGCGACGAGCTCGCGGCGGCCGCGGCGGGCCGGCCGCCCTCAGCCCGCTGGCCGCAAGTGTTCGTGCCGCTCGCGTTGGCGATCGAACGTCATCGTTTGCCGATCGGCCTGCTCGGCGACCTGCTCGACGCCTTCACGCAGGACGTGACGACGGTCCGCTACGCCGATCGCGCGACGCTGCTCGACTACTGTCGCCGCTCGGCCAACCCGGTCGGCCGGCTCCTGCTCCACCTGTACGGAATTGGCGACGCAATCACATTGGCCCGCTCCGACGCCATCTGCACCGCGCTGCAGCTGGCCAACTTCTGGCAAGACCTCGGTCGCGACGCGAAACACGGGCGCTTGTACGTTCCCGAGGCGGATTGCCTGCGTCACGGCGTGGATCCCGCAGCACTGCTTGCGAACCACGACAGCGATGCCGTGCATGCGCTCGTGCTCGAGCTCGTGACGTGGGCGCGCGCGCTGATGAGCTTCGGCGCGCCGCTGGTCCATGCCGTCCCTGGGCGCGCCGGCTGGGAGTTGCGGCTGGTCGTGCAAGGCGGACTGCGCGTGCTCGAGCGAATCGAAGGCTTGCGCGGCGCAACGCTGCAAGAGCGACCGAAGCTCGGCTGGACAGACGCACCCGCGATCGCCTGGCGAGCGCTGCGAATGAGCGCCACCGCCTCGGCTCGTGCCGAGCGCATCGCCTGACGATGCGCCGCGACCACCCGCAAGAGTCTCGATGACGCCCGAGCAATACGTCCAGGAAAAGGCCGTCGCCAGCGGCTCGAGCTTCTACTACGCCTTCCTGTTCCTGCCGCCGCCGCGCCGGGCCGCGATCACCGCCT
>JBDTNU010000271.1:0-5450 GCA_039933535.1 Caldimonas sp.
CGCGCATCCGTGCCAACGTGCCCGAGGTGCTCGACACCGAAGTGTCGCCCTGGGCGTGGCCGTGCAGTACCTATGCCGGCCCCGACGTCGGCCTGCATGCGGTGCCGCCGGTGGGGGCGGGCGTGTGGATCGAGTTCGAGGCCGGCGACCCGTCGCGGCCGATATGGGTCGGCGGCTGGTGGGGCCGCGACGATCCGCCGAAGAACGAGCAGGGCAGTGCGCCCAAGCCGCCGCAGAAGACGCTGAAGAGCGAGTCGGGCCTGATGCTCTGCCTCGACGACGACGCGCATACGGCGACGCTCTCCGACCGCAACGGCAGCAACCTGGTGACGATCAAGGTCGACGACGGCCAGGTCAAGGTGCTGGCCGCGACCAAGGTCGTCATCGAGGCGCCGCAGATCGAGCTGACCGACGGCGCTGCTCATCCGCTCGTGTTCGGCGACGACCTGCTGCAGTACCTGAACCAGCTGGTGCAGATCTTCACCACGCACACCCACGTCGGCGAGACCTGCATGGGCATCCCGGTGACGCCGATGATCCCGACGCCGCCGTTTCCGCCCGCCACGCCCGCGTTGCTCTCGACGCGCGTGAAGACCGGCTGAGCGCACGAGTCCCGCATGGCAAGCCCCTTGACCGCAGGCACGGCGCGCAACCTCGGCGACGGCATGGCCGCGGCGATCGACGCGGCCATGCAGGAGGAGTGGCAGATCGCGCACGGCTCGCCCCTGCCCGGCGGCGCTGGCGAGCTCGATCGCAGGATCCTGTTCGCCGCCGTCGCCAAGGGCGTGCTGCGCTATCTGTACGCGCATCGTGCCGACCTGGTCACCGACGTCGTCCACGACGACTTGCTCAACGGCCACAGCCATCAGATGGCGTTCTCCTTCACCGATTCATGAGAGCGATGCGATGAGCGGACGCCACCTCGCCTTTCCGTTTCGCATCGGCAGCGACGGACGCACGGTCGCGCCGGTCGACATCTCCGATCACGTGCGCGGCGAGCTGATCCAGCTGCTGCTCACCGCGCCGGGCGAGCGACCGTTCCTGCCGTCGTTCGGCGCCGGGCTGAAGCGGCTCGTGTTCGAGCGCAACGACCCGGTCGCGGCGGGGCTGGCCAACGCGACCGTGAGCCGCAACCTCTCGAAATGGCTGGGCCAGCGGGTCGCCGTCGAGTCGCTCAAGGTGGAGGCGATCGACTCGGAGCTCGATGTGCAGCTCAGCTACCGCATCGTCGCCACCGGCGAGGTGCGTGGCATGCGGCTGCAAGGTCCGAGCCGCTGAGGCGCGATGCGATGAACGCGATCCTCGATCCGGAAATGCTGGCCGACCGCGCGGCCACGCTCGACGGCCTGGGCAAGAACGGCTTCCGACTCGCCTACGTCACGCTCGATCCGACCGATCCGCCGCTCTTCGCGACGCTCGACGTCGAGTTCTTGAACACGCAGGCGCTGGTGCCGGTGCCGCCGAAGGAAGCCTTCATCGTCGAAGGTGGCGTGCGACGCAACCGATCGGCGGTGCTCGTCACTGCGGTCGCCGCGGTCGCTAGTCAGCCCGACACCTTGCGGCTCACGCTCGAGCCGGTCGGCGACTACTCGACCTACACGCTCTCGACCGCCGTGGGCACCCTGGTCGCGCCGGGCGATGCCTTGCCGCGGGCGATGGACCCGCTCTTCAACGCCTTGCCGTTCAAGTTCCGGCCCGGTTGCTTCAACCTTTCGTGCGCACCCGAGAAGTCCGGCCCGCCGCCGACCGATATCGCGCCGGCGATCGACTACCTGGCGCGCGACTACGACTCCTTCCGTCATGTCCTGATGAGCGCGATGGCGGCGCGCGTGCGCGGCTGGGCGCCGACCAGCGAGGCCGACCTCGACCAGGTGCTGATCGACCTGATCGCGGCGCGGGGCGACGAGCTCGCCGATGCGCACGACCGCGTCATGGCCGAGCGCGCGATCGCGACGGCGCGCAAGCGGGTCTCGCTGGCCCGCCATGCGCGTCTCGTCGACTATCACGTGCATCAGGGCCAGCAGGCGACGGCGACGCTCGTTGTCGAGGCGCTGGCCGGCCCGCCGAGCGACCTGCCGCCGGCGCCGCAGATCGCATGGGCGGTCTGCAACGGCAAATCGTGGCAGGCCGCCGACGCGGTGGTCTTCGCGACCTTCGCCGACCGTCCGCGTTGGCGTCGGCGCGCCTTTCCCGAACTGAACCGCCTCCGTCTCTACGGCTGGGGCGGCACAGTGACGGCCTTGCCCAAGGGCGCGACCAGCGCCGACATCGTCATGCTGATCGACCCGCCCGGCCCTGGCGTGCTCAGCCAGGCGCGCGCGTTGCGCCTGCAGGACCTGCTGCGCGGCGACGCGGTCGAGCAGCAGGGCGCGCCCGCCGATGTCGACGCGAGCGTCGACCGGCTCGTCGTCGCCGAGGTGCTCAACCCCGAGACCGGCACGCCGAATGGACGTCACCTCGATCGTCGCCAGGTGTTGAACCTCATCGCCGGCACGGCGCGCGCCGACGCGATGCAGGACCCGGTCACCGGCGACTGGTTCTGCCGCGTTCGCTGGGCCGACGTCGATGCGCTGGCCAGCAACTTCTGCTTCGTCGCCGATTGCGGCGGCGTTGCCAAGGACGACGTCAGCCTGTTCTTCGGCAACCTGGCCGATGTGGCGCACGGACGGCCGCACGAGACGATCTTCGTGCCGGAAGGCGGGCATGCCGTCTTGCCGGTGCAAGACGCGCTCGTCGTCACCGACAGCGGCATCTGGTTTCCGTTCACGCGACCGAACGGCAGCGCCACCGTCGTCGTCGGCGCGACCGCACGTTTGCCGCGCGATCCGACCATCGAGGCACTGTCGTATCGACCCAGCGCGTTCGACGGCAGCGCGCCGCCGCGCTCGACCCTCGTCGTCGAGGTGACCAGCTTCGGCGCGACGCGCGCCTGGCAGGAGCAGATCGACCTGATCGAAAGCGACGGCAGCCAGGAGCACTACGTCGTCGAGACCGACGAGATGCAGGTGAGCCGGCTGCGCTTCGGCGACGGCATCAACGGCGCACCGCTGCCGCCCGACGCCATCGTGACCTGCCGCTATCAGAGCGGCCAGGGTGTGGCGGGAAACGTCGGCGGCGATCGGCTCGTGACCTCCAACGTCCCGGTGGCCGCGGTATGGAATCCGTTCGACATCGCGAACGGCCGCGAGCCCGAAGCGCGCAACGACATCGTGCGGCGCGCACCCGAGGCGTATCGCGCGGTGCAGAAGCGCGCCGTGACGCTCGCCGACTACGCGAAGGCGGCCGAAGGCATCGCCGGCGTCTCGCATGCGCGCGCCCGCTACGCCTGGTGCGGCTCGTGGCGCGCGGCGCAGGTGGTGATCGACCCGGTGGGCGGCGGCGAACTGAGCGTCGAGCTCGTCGATCGGCTCGAGACCGCGCTCGATGCCTTGCGCCTGATCGGCGACGACGTCGAGATCCGTGCCGCCGCCTACGTGCCACTCGACATCGAGCTCGTGCTCTGCGCGAACCCGGCCTACTGGATCGAGGACCTGCGCGCCGAGCTCGAAGCCGAGTTCTCGGACGGCTGGACGGCCGATGGCCGGCCTGGCTTCTTCAACCCCGACGTGTGGACCTTCGGCCAGTCGCTGCACGCCAGCCAGGTGATCGGCCGGGCGCTGGCCGTGCAGGGGCTCGACCGCGTGCTGCAGCTCTCGATGCGTCGCTTCAATCCCGGTGCTGGCGGCGGCCTCATCACCGTGACCCTCTCGCCCGATGACCTGCCGATCGCGCAGGTGGCGACGCTGCCGATCGGCCCGTTCGAGGTGCTCGTCGTCGCGAACGACCCCGACCGGCTCGAGCGCGGCCGCATCGCCTTCGACATACGCGGAGGGCGCAAATGAGCTGCGAGCACGACTGCGCGCGCGACCCGGCGTTTCCGCGGGTGATCTTCAATCGCCCGGGCCTCGACGCGATCGACTACCGGATCGGCGACTACGTCGCGATGCGCGCACACATGCTGGCGCAGATCGACGCCGATCCGTCGCTGGCCGGCTGGACCCATCGCTCGCCCGACGACCCCGGCATCGCCCTCGTCGAGGCGGCCGCCATCGTCGGCGACATCCTCGCGCTCTACCAGGAGACCTACGCCAACGAGGCCTACCTGCGCACCGCGCAGTGGCGAGACTCGGTGGCCGAGCTGGTGCGCGTGCTCGGCTATCGGCTGGCGCCGGGGCTCGGCGGCAAGGCGCGCTTCGCGCTCGCCGTCAAGGGCACGCAGCCGGTGACGATCCCGAAGGGCTTCGCGATCACCGCCAAGCTGCCTTCTGCATCGAAGCCGGCGCAGTTCGAGACCACCGCCGCCTTCGACGCGCGACCGGCGCTCTCGAAGTTCCATCTCTACCGGCCGCGCTTCATCCCTCAGATCGTCAACGGCCTCGATACCTTCCAGCTCGACGCCGGCAACGACCTGGCGTTGGCCAAGGGCGACCGCCTGCTCGTCGGCACGGCCAGCGGCACCACGTTGACTCACACCCAGATCCTGATCGTCGAGAAGGTGACCGAGGCCTTCGGCGTGCGCATCGTCAAGACCAGCGGCCACATCGCCTCGCTGCTCGGCGGCAACGTCTTCGGCAAGGTCTCCGCCGCGCTCACCCTCAACCCGTCAGCGCTGGCTGCCGTTGCCGTTTCGGCGCCGGTCGTGCCGTTCGTGTTCAGTGCACCCTTGCTCTCGTTCGCATCCAGCACGACGCTCGTCTCGACCGGCGTGCTGTCGAGCGGCATCTCGTTCCTGCCTGCGTTCTCGGGCCTGCTCAATGCGGGCCTCGGTCTCGCGCTGCTCGGCTCCGCGCCATCGCTGCAGGCCTACAAGCTCGGCGCATCGGTGCGGCACTTCGGCCACAACGCGCCGGCGACACGCGTGGCCATCGACGGAGATGGCCACGCCGGCGAGGTCGGCGTCACCTTTCTGCGCCGCCTCGATGCCAACCAGGGCGACCCGGCCGGCCCGGCGCTGCGGCCTGCCCAATGGCCGCTCGAAGGCGAAGTGGCGGCCTTCAGCGCCGGCACGCGCGTGCTGGTTGAGGCCAACCTCTCGGCCAACGCGGACGGCTCGTCGGCGAAGAAGCGCGTGCTCGAGCGCGGCATCTCGCAGATCGACCGGCAGTCGATCGCCTGGGGCAGCCTGACCGGCGCCAGCACGGTGCTGCAGCTCGATGACGACCTCGCCATCGCCGAGTCGGGCACGACGCTGCGCTACGCCGACATCCGCGGCGTCACCGTGCACCAGGTCGTCGGCGGGGCCTTCCGCATCCGCGCCGCATCGCAGCCGACCGGCGCTGCGAACGGCCATTCGCTCGACTACTTCGGCAGTCACGACGACGCGCTCGCGCTCGCCGACCGCACGCTGTTGCTCGATCTTCCGGGCGGCCCGCAACCGGTGCAGGTGCAGGCCGTCGCCACGGGTGACGGCG
>JBDTNU010000272.1:0-5446 GCA_039933535.1 Caldimonas sp.
CGACGCCGGCATGCTGCGAATAGCCCATGCCGACGCCGCCGCCGTGGTGCAGCGAGACCCAGGTCGCACCGCCTGCCGTGTTGAGCAGCGCGTTGAGCAAGGGCCAGTCCGAGACCGCGTCGGAGCCGTCCTTCATCGCCTCGGTCTCGCGATTCGGGCTGGCGACCGAGCCGGCATCGAGGTGATCGCGGCCGATCACGATCGGCGCCTTCAGCTCTCCCGACTTCACCATCTCGTTGAAGGCGAGCCCGGCCCGATGCCGCTCGCCGAGGCCGAGCCAGCAGATCCGCGCCGGCAGGCCCTGGAAGGCGATCCGTTCGCCAGCCATGTCGAGCCAGCGATGCAGATGCGCGTCATCGGGAAACAGCGCCTTCAACTTGAGATCGGTCTTGCGGATGTCTTCCGGATCGCCCGACAGCGCGACCCAGCGGAACGGACCCTTGCCGCGACAGAACAAGGGCCGGATGTAAGCGGGAACGAAGCCCGGGAAAGCAAACGCGTTCTTCACGCCGAAGTCGAAGGCGACCTGGCGGATGTTGTTGCCGTAGTCGACCGTCGGCACGCCCATGGCCTGGAAGTCGAGCATCGCCTGCACGTGGGCGGCGCAGCCCGCCGCCGCGGCGGCGCGCAGCCCGGCGTGCTGGGACGAGTCGGCCTGCGCGGCGCGCCAGCGCTCGACGCTCCAGCCGGGCGGCAGGTAGCCGTTGACGAGGTCGTGGGCCGAGGTCTGGTCGGTGACGAGGTCGGGCTTCACGCCACGCCGCACCAGCTCGGGCAGGATCTCGGCGGCGTTGCCGAGCAGGCCGACCGAGACGGCACGACCGGCGGCGGTGTGCTTGGCCATTCGCGCCAGCGCGTCGTCGAGGTCTTCAGCCTGCTCGTCGAGATAGCGCGAACGAAGACGAAAGTCGATGCGGCTCTGCTGGCACTCGATCGTCAGCGAGCACGCGCCGGCAAAGGTCGCGGCCAGCGGCTGTGCGCCGCCCATGCCGCCAAGGCCAGCGGTCAGGATCCAGCGCCCGGTCAGGCTGCCGCCGTAGTGCTGGCGGCCGGCCTCGACGAAGGTCTCGTAGGTGCCCTGGACGATGCCCTGGCTGCCGATGTAGATCCACGAGCCGGCCGTCATCTGGCCGAACATCATCAGGCCCTTGCGGTCGAGCTCGTCGAAGTGCTCCCAGGTCGCCCACCTGGGCACGAGATTCGAGTTGGCGATCAGCACGCGAGGCGCATCGACATGGGTGCGGAACACCCCGACGGGCTTGCCACTTTGAACCAGCAAGGTCTCGTCTTCCTTCAGCTTGCGCAGCGATTCGAGGATCGCCTCGAAGCAATCCCAGTTGCGCGCCGCCTTGCCGATGCCACCGTAGACGACCAGCGCGTCGGGGTTCTCGGCGACCTCGGGATCGAGGTTGTTCTGGATCATCCGGAACGCCGCTTCGATCTGCCAGTTGGCGCAGCTGATCTCGCTGCCGCGCGGCGCCCGGACGGGATGGGGCTGCGCGAGTCGGTGGATCGTCGACAGGTCGGTCATGGCGGGGCTCCCGGCGAACACGCTGGCTGCGAACTCTACTTGTCTAGACAAGCTTAGGCAAGTAGCATGAAGCATGGCTTTCGCCGCTCTCGCCGAAGCGCCGCTGGCGCCCTACGCACGCGTCAAGAAGTACCTCAAGGACGGGCTGGCCGCGGGGCGCTGGGCGCCCGGCGCGCTGATGCCTTCCGAGGCCGAGCTGGTGGCGGTGTTCGGCATCAGTCGGATGACGGTGAACCGGGCATTGCGCGAGCTGCGCGCCGAAGGACTGATCGACCGCTCGCAGGGCGTCGGCACCTTCGCCGCACAGCTCTACCGCGTCTCGTCGATGCTGACGATCCGCGACCTGCACGAGGAGATCGAGTCGCGCGGCCACCGTCACCACGCCGAGGTCCACCTGAAACGCCAGGAGCGCGCATCGCGCGGCCTGGCCGGGCGGCTCGGCCTGGCCACGGGCGCGCCGGTGTTCCACTCGCTGATCGTCCACCACGACAACGGCGTTCCGCTGCAATGCGAGGATCGCTACGTCAATCCGGCTTGCGCGCCGGACTACCTGTCGGTCGACTTCACAAGAACCACGCCGACGCATTACCTGCTCGAAGTCGCGCCCCTGTGGGAAGCGCAGTACGCGATCGAGGCGAGCCTGCCCACCGGGCGGGAGGCTCGCCTGCTCGGCATCGCGGCGGGCGATCCCTGCCTCGTCGTCGTGCGCCGCACCGAGAGCCGCGGCGTGCCGATCACGCTGGCACGTCTCGTCCATCCCGGCTCGCGCTATCAGCTCGAAGGTCGATTCAGTCCATGAAGGCGACCGTGGCCCGCTTCGCCGATACGGCCGCTCAGCCCTGGCGCAACGGCGGCGGCGTGACGCGCGAGCTGCTCGCGTGGCCAGGCGTGGGCGACTGGTGCGTCCGCGTCAGCATCGCCGATATCGAGGCTGACGGACCTTTCTCGACTTTCTCCGGCGTGCAGCGGGAGTCCGCGCGGTGAAGCTCTGGCGCAACGCCCGCCTCGCCACGCTCGCTGGCGACACGGCCTGGGGGTCGATAGAGCACGGTGCCTTGCTGGTCGACGGCGAGACCCTGGCGTGGGTCGGCGCCGAAGCCGACCTGCCGCGTGGCATGCCGGTCGACGCCGAGCACGATCTCGCCGGCTCGCTCGTCACGCCGGGCCTCGTCGATTGCCACACCCATCTCGTCTACGGCGGTCAGCGCGCTCGCGAATTCGAGCTGCGCCTCGAAGGCGCGAGCTATGAAGACATCGCACGCGCCGGCGGTGGCATTCGCTCGACCGTCGCGGCAACACGCGCGGCGAGCGACGACAGCCTGTTCGACTCGGCTCGCCGGCGCGCCCTCGCCTTGATGGCCGAAGGCGTGACCACACTCGAGATCAAGTCTGGCTACGGCCTCTCGGCCGAGCACGAAGCACGTTGCCTGCGCATCGCGCGCAAGCTCGGCCGCGAGCTGCCCCTGACCGTGCGAACCACCTGCCTCTCGGCGCACGCCTTGCCGCCCGAGTTCGACGGCCGTGCCGACGCCTACGTCGACGCCGTCTGCGCCTGGCTGCCTGCCTTGCACGCCGAAGGCCTGGTCGACGCGGTCGACGCGTTCTGCGAGCGCATCGCCTTCACGCCGGCGCAGACGCGTCGCGTCTTCGAAGCGGCGCGCGCCCTCGACCTGCCCGTCAAGCTGCATGCAGAACAGCTGAGCGACACGGGCGGCGCCGCGCTCGCCGCCGAGTTCGGCGCGCTCTCCTGCGATCACCTCGAGTACTTGAGCGATGCCGGCGTCCAGGCGATGGCCCATGCCGGCAGCGTCGCGGTGCTGCTGCCTGGCGCGTTCTACTTCCTGCGCGAGAAGCAGCTCCCGCCGATCGACGCCTTGCGCGCCGCCGGCGTCGCCATCGCCATCGCCACCGACCACAATCCCGGCTCGTCGCCCACCCTGTCGCCGCTCCTGATGCTGAGCATGGCCTGCACCCTGTTCCGGCTCACACCCGAAGAAGCCCTGCGCGGCATGACCGTGCACGGCGCGCACGCGCTCGGCCTGCGCGACCGCGGCACGCTGGCGGCGGGGCAGCGCGCGGACTTCGTCGCCTGGAACGTCGCGCACCCGAACGAGCTCGCCTACTGGTTCGGCCACAACCCGTGCGCACGCGTCATCGCAGGCGGCGTGGAGCGGCCACGATGAACGAGGCCGTGATGACATTGCAGCGTGGCTCGACGCCGCTGCTGATCAGCCTGCCGCATGTCGGCACCGCGATTCCGCATGCGCTCAAGCCGCTCTTCGTCGAGCGCGCCTTGGATGTCGAAGACACCGACTGGCATCTCGAGCCGCTCTACGCCTTTGCCCGCGAGCTTGGCGCCGGCATGATGGTCCCGCATCACTCCCGCTACGTGATCGACCTGAACCGGCCGCCCGAGAACACGCCGATGTACGCCGGCGCCAACAACACCGAGCTTTGCCCGACGCGCTTCTTCACCGGCGAGCCGCTTTATCACCGGCCGTTCGTCGACGAGGCAGCAGAGATCGCGCGGCGTCGCGAAGACTACTGGCGGCCCTATCACGAGACCTTGGACGCCGAGCTCACGCGGTTGAAGCGCGAGCATGGCCACGCGATCCTGTGGGACGGGCACAGCATCAAGTCCGAGCTGCCGTGGCTGTTCGAGGGTCGCCTGCCCGACCTGAATCTCGGCACCGCCGGCGGCACGAGCTGCGCGGCTTCGCTTCGCCGGTCGTTGATGGGCGTTCTCGATCGTCAGCAGAGCTTCAGCCACGTCACTGACGGCCGCTTCAAGGGCGGCCACATCACGCGCCACTACGGGCAGCCGCAGCAAGGCATTCACGCCGTGCAGCTCGAGATGTGCTGGTCCTGCTACATGGCCGAGCGGCCGCCGTTCGAGATCGACCCGGAGCGCACCAGGCGTCTGCAGCCGGTGCTGCGCGCGCTGCTGCAGGCCGCGCTCGACTGGAAGCCCGATGCCTGATCCCGTGCTGCTGTGGGCCCCGCTCGCGTGGACGCCGTCCGGCTGGCGCGAGCGCGTGCTGCTGCGCATCGGCAGCGACGGCCGCTGGGCCGAGGTCACGCCCGATGTCACCACGCCGCCTGAAGGCACGCTGATGCTCGAAGGCCCCCTCCTGCCGGGGCTGGTCGACGCGCACAGCCACGCCTTTCAGCGCGCGTTCGCGGGCCGCGCCGAGCGCCGCGATGCGCTCGCCGACGACTTCTGGTCGTGGCGCGATCGCATGTACCGCGTCGCGCTGCGCATCTCGCCGGCGCAACTGCGCGCCATCGCCGCGCAGCTCTATGTCGAGCTGCTGAAGGGTGGCTACACACACGTGTGCGAGTTCCACTACCTGCAGCACGACGTCGACGGCCAGCCCTACTCCGACCCGCTCGAGATGTCGTGGGCCCTGGCCGACGCTGCCGCCGAAACCGGCATCGGCCTGACCTTGCTGCCGGTGCTGTACGAGCGTGCCGGTTTCTCCTCGGTATTGCGCGAGGACCAGCGCCGCTTCAAGGCTTCGGCCGAGAGCGTCTGGCTTGCCGCCATGGAGATTGCCGCGATCCGAAGGCCGCTGATGAACGCCGGCCTCGCGATCCACTCGCTGCGCGCCGCCCTGCCCGCTTCGATCGGAGAGCTGCGTCGGCGCGCCGAGGGCTTCGCCGGACCGATCCACATCCACGTAGCAGAGCAGACGGCCGAGGTCGACGACTGCGTGCACGCCACCGGCGCGCGGCCGGTCGCGTGGCTCGCGAAAGAGGGCCTGCTCGACCCGCGCTGGCATCTCGTGCATGCCACCCACACGGTGCGCAGCGAGATCGACGCGGTCGAGAAAAGCGGTGCCGGCGTCGTGCTCTGCCCAAGCACCGAAGCCAATCTCGGCGACGGCCTCGCCGACCTGGGCGGCTGGCTCGCCG
>JBDTNU010000273.1:0-5410 GCA_039933535.1 Caldimonas sp.
CTGGCGATCGGCGAGCCGCCCGCGACCAAGGGCTACCCGCCGAGCTGCTTCGCCAAGCTGCCGCAGCTCTGCGAGCGCAGCGGCAACGGCGTGGCCGGCGGCGGCTCGATCACCGCCTTCTACACCGTGCTGTCCGAAGGCGACGACCCGAACGACCCGATCGCCGACGCGGCGCGCGGCATCCTCGACGGCCACATCGTCCTCTCGCGCGAGCTCGCCGAGGCCGGGCACTATCCGGCAATCGACATCGAGCGATCGGTGTCGCGCGTGATGACCAACGTCGCCGCGAGCGACCACCTCGAGGCGGCGCGGCGCTTTCGCCAGCTGCACTCGCGCTACCAGAAGGCGCGCGACCTGATCCAGCTCGGCGCCTACGCGCCCGGCCACGACGCCGACCTCGACCTCGCCGTGCGCCTGCACGAGCCCATGGACCGGCTGCTACAGCAGAACATGCACGAGCCGGCCCACCTCGACGACAGCCTGGCGATGCTGCACGCCGTGCTCGCCGTCTGACCTTCCTGCGATCCGACCCAAGAACCACGACCATGAACGACGATCTGAACGCCCTGCGCCTGCTGCTGGCCCAGGCCGAGGCGCAACGCGACGAAGCGCTCGCCGAACAGATGAAGCTCGAGGCGGCACAACGTGCCTCGGCCGCGCAGGCCGAGCAGCTCGTGACCTATCGGCGTGAATACGAACAGCGCTGGAGCGCCGAGTTCTGCCGCGAAGGCAAGATCGAGCTCGTCCGCTGCTACCAGGGATTCGTCGTGCGCCTGACCCAGGCGGTCGAGCAGCAGCAGCGGATCGCCATCAACGTTGCCGCCCAGGCCGAACGCGCCGCCATCGTCGTGCGCGGCCACGACGTGCGGGCCGCCGCCTTGAAGAAGCTGGTCGAACGCCGCGTGGAGGAAAGTCGTCGCGTCGCGGCGGACACGGAGCAGAAGGAGAGCGACGAGCACGCGGCACGCGCCGCCTGGGTCCGCTTCGCCGCGGCCAATGTCCATGGCGCGCATTGAGATGACGGCGACCGCGATCCGTTCAGCGCTGGTCGCAGGCCCCGTGCCGGCTCCGACCCCGACACCGGCCGACAAGGAGCCGCAAGCAGGCAGCGCCGCACATCCGTTCGCCGAGATGCTGCGCCAGAATCGGCGCGCCGAAGCGTCGCCTGCCGCCGAGCCTTCAAGGGCGTCGAAAACGCCCGAGACGAGCAGTCGGCCCGAGGCCGCGGATGCGGATGCGGATGCGGATGAGGGCGCGAAGCCCGTGCCATCCGGCGCGCCGCTGTCGCAGCGCGACGCGATCCAGAGCAAGGCCCGCTCCGTCGGCGCATCGCGCGCTCCGGCGCGATCCACGGCCACGACTCGATCGGCGGCCGGCTCCGATGACGTTGGCCGCAGCAAGGATGAAGTTGCGGCCACCGCGCCGGCATCGACCGATGGATCGGCGCCTTCGAGCCCGACGGTCGCCACGCGACCCGAGCTGGCGCAGCGCGCCGCTACGGCAGCCGACGACACGGCCGGCGCTGCCGGCATGCACAGCGCGAGCGCCGCGACGCGCGGCAGCGACATCGCGAGCCAGGAACAGCCTGCAGGCGCGATTTCGCCTGACGGCGAGACGCGCGCGAACACCACGACCGAACTGCGCCGCGACGCATCCGCCACCGCAGCCGATGCCGCCGCCGAAAGCAGGCTCGAGGCGACCGGCAGCGATGAGCGCGCTTCCGTGAGTCCGTCGTTCGCAGAAGCGCTTGCCGAGTCGAAAACGCAGCAGCATTCGACGGCGTCGTCGCCGGTCGAAGGCAAGAATCCGGGCGCGGCTGCGGCGACGACCGCCGCGGCCGAGCCAGCCCGCAATGTCGCGCAGGGAACAGATGCCACGGTCGCGACATCGACCGTGCCGGTGCCCGTCGATTCGCCAGATTTCGCTGCCGCGTTCGGCCTGCAGGTCAGCACGCTGGCGCGCGACGGCGTGCAGCACGCCGAATTGCATCTCAACCCGACCGACATGGGTCCGGTCTCGATCCAGATCACGCTCGACGGAACGCAGGCGCGCGTCGATTTCGGCGCCGACATGGCGGCGACGCGGCACGCGATCGAAACCGGCCTGCCCGAGCTGGCGAGCGCGCTGCGCGATGCCGGCTTCACGCTCGCGGGCGGAGGCGTGACGCAGCACTCGCACTCGAACGGTGGCCAGGCCGACGACGCCGGCTCGCGCAGCCCAGGGGCGCGTCGCGGCACGGCCGAGGCTGTCGGCAAGCTCGACACCGCGGCGCAACGCGTGGCGCGACGAGCAGTCGCCGGCGGCGTCGATCTCTACGCCTAGCGGGCGTCGAGAAAGACTCGGCGAACGCATCCCTACATGAGCGGGCGCGTGGTGGTGCGCTGACCAACCCCGGTTTCTGCGGCGCAGCGGAACGGTCTGCGCGGCAAAAGCAGGCCTTATCGCCGCTTCAAAAAACGGCCTGCTTTCGATAATTTCCTTCAAGAAGCCGCCCGGCTGCCGATCTCGGCCGCGGGCAGTCCTTGCCCAGGAGAACCATCGATGGCCGCCGTGATTGCCGACCCCGCCCCCGCCGGTGGCGCCGTTCCCTTCAAGCGCGGCAAGAAGAAGCTCCTCATCATCGGCGCCGCCGTGCTCGCGGTCGCGATGGCCGGCGGCGGCGGAGCGGTCTGGATACTGAAGAAGCGAGCCCACGCCGCCATGGAAGCGCTGGGCGATGACGGGGCCGGCAGCACGGCGGACGAAGCGCACGGCGCGGCCAAGCCCGACGCCAGGACGCCGCCCACCTACCTGCCGCTCGACCCCTTCGTCATCAACCTGGCCGACAAGGAAGCCGACCGCTATGCGCAGATCGGCATCACGCTGGAAGTCGAGAGCCCGGTGTTCGCCGACCAGATGAAGGGCTACATGCCAGCCGTGCGCAACGCGATCCTCATGATCATCGCCCACAAGACCTCGAGAGAGCTGCTGGGCCGGGCCGGCAAGGAAGAGCTGGCCCAGGAAATCATGCGCGAGTCGGTGCGGCCGATGGGCATCGAGATCGCCCCGCCCGAAACGGTGACGCCGGCCGTGGTGGCGGTCGCGGCCAGCGGCACGGAAAAGCTCGTGCAGGACGAGGCCGCGCCTGCCGAGATCAGGAAAGTCGTGAAGAAGCACGCGGAAGCCGTCCGCAATCCGGTCCAGCACGTTCACTTCTCGAGCTTCATCATCCAATGACATCCCCACGCTCACTCCGTTCACTGCCCCCCCAGCGGGGGCGCAGTGCCCTTGGGGCGGCCCGGCGGGCACTGCCATGAACGAGCAGATCCTGTCGCAGGACGAAGTCGATGCGCTGCTGCAAGGCATCTCGGGCGAAAGCGATTCGCTCGAGCCCGAGGCGCCGACGGCGGGCACGGTTCGCAGCTTCGATCTGGCCAACCAGGACCGGATGGTTCGCGAGCGCATGCCGACGCTCGAGATCGTCGGCGAGCGCTTCGCCAAGAACATCCGCGCCGGCCTGTTCGGCTTCATCAGGAAGAGTCCCGAGGTCTCGATCGGCACGGTGCGCGTGCACAAGTACAGCGCCTTCCTGCGCGAGATCGCCGTGCCGACCAACTTCAACATCGTCAGCGTCAAGCCGCTGCGCGGGCTCGGCCTGATCGTCTGCGACCCGACGCTCGTGTTCGCCGTGATCGATGCCCTGTTCGGCGGCGCCGGCAAATACCCGACCCGGATCGAAGGGCGAGACTTCTCGGCCACCGAGCAGAAGATCATCCGCCGTCTGGTCGACGTCGTCATGGCCGAGTGGGCCAAGGCGTGGGCCGGCATCTACCCGATCGAGCTCGCGTACCAGCGCTCGGAGATGCAGCCGCAGTTCGCGAACATCGCCACCCCGGGCGAAGTGGTCGTTTCGAGCTCGTTCACGCTCGAGATCGGCGAGACCAGCGGCACGATCCATTTCTGCATTCCCTACGCGACCTTCGAGCCCATCCGCGACGTTCTCTACTCCACCATGCAGGGCGACGCCAACGCGCCCGACCGGCGCTGGATCAACCTGATGACGCAGCAGATCCAGTCGGCCGAAGTCGAGCTGGTGGCCGAGCTGGCGCGCGCGCCCGCCACTGTCGAGCAACTGCTGGCGCTGAAGTCGGGCGACTTCATCGAGCTCGACCTGAAGCAGGCGATCCAGGCCAAGGTCGCCGGCGTGCCGGTGCTCGATTGCCACTACGGAACGTCGAACGGCAAGTACGCCCTCAAAGTCGATCAACTGCTCGCCGGATCCCATGAAGGCTGGCTCGGAGAACACCATGTCCATTGAGAACACGCAGGGCGCAGTGCCCGCCGATGCCGCCGCCGCCGACTGGGCTGCCGTTGCCGAAGGGCGCAGCGAGACCGCCTCCGAAGTGCATGCGGCGGCCGACCAGGTTTCGCCGGCGTCGTTCGCCACGTTCGCGCCGACCACCGGCTCGACCGCGGGCAACGACATCAACATGATCCTCGACATCCCGGTCCAGCTCACGGTCGAGCTGGGTCGCACGCGGATTCCGATCAAGAACATCCTGCAGCTCGCGCAGGGCTCGGTCGTCGAGCTCGAGGCGATGGCCGGCGAGCCGATGGACGTGCTCGTCAACGGCTACCTGATCGCGCAGGGCGAAGTGGTCGTCGTCAACGAGAAGTTCGGCATCCGCCTCACCGACATCGTCACGCCGAGCGAGCGCATGCGCCGTCTCAGCCGCGGCTGACATGACGCCCCCACGCTCACTTCGTTCGCTGCCCCCCAAGGGGGCGCGGCCGGCCTTGGGGCGGCCCGGCGTCCGTCCGGCCCCTTGCTTGTGATGCCCAACGGTCTCAGCTCGCTGCTGTGGTTCATCGCGATCATCGCGTTGATCCCGGCCAGCCTCTGGTTTCTCAAGCGGACGCCGCTCGGTGGCGGCGGCGGCGCGGGCGTGATGAAAAGCATCGCCTCGCTGCCGCTGTCGACGTCGCAGCGGATCGTCACGGTCGAGGTCGGAACCGGCGAAGAACGCCGCTGGCTGGTGCTCGGCGTGACGCCCTCGGCGATCACGACCTTGCATTCGATGGCGCCGCAGACCGTGGCCGCTGCGCCCGGCAGCGGCGCGCAGGAGCATCCCGCGTTTGCCCAGATCCTCGGCCGGTTCCGCCGCGCTGATGCGAAGGAAAACGATGCCGTTTGAGCGGATCGCGATGGCCGCGCATCGTCGCGTGCGCGCCAGGCGCAGCCGCGTCGCGTGGATCGCGGTCACTGCGCTCGCCGCGGTCTCGCTGATCGTCTTTTCGCTGCCGGCACTGGCGCAGGTGCCGGGCGAAGGCGGCGCCTCGCTGCCGCTCCTGATCGGCCAGAGCGCCGGCAGCACCAGCTACTCGGTGCCGGTGCAGACGCTGCTCTTCTTCACGGCGCTGAGCTTCCTGC
>JBDTNU010000274.1:0-5401 GCA_039933535.1 Caldimonas sp.
GCACGAGAGCGGCAACCGTGACGATTTCCTCGAGCTCGTCGACGCCGTCCTGGCAGTCGCCGTCGCCGCTGACGACAGGCTGATCGAAGCCGAATGCCGCTACGGGAAGGGTTTCGACGCCGCCTACAACGGCCGGCTGCACGAGGCGGCCAGGCACTTCAGGATGGCGGCGGATCTGCATCGCAGTATCGGCCAGGAAACACGGGCCAGAACCATCGAGCTCGACGCCGATCTGCTCCTGCTCATGACCGGCCAGGCCCGGCACGCCCTGGCGCGGCAGAAAGCCTCGCTCGACTCATTCGGCTCGGAGTCGTCGGCAACGCTGGCGCTCGTCACCGCGCGCCAGGCCGTGACCCTGTCCCATCTCGGCGAGTTCGACGCCGCCGCGGCAACCGCGGACCGCGCCCTCGAAGCGCTGCAGCTTACGGACATGGGAGGAAACAATCTCGCCAGCACGATCCACCTGATCGCCGATGTGCAGCGCCGCTGCGGCCGTTGGGACGAAGCGCTTCGCGTGGTGGAGCAGACGCGGGAACGTCTCGCCTTGCAGGGCGACATCAACCAGCGCATCGCCGAGACACTCGCCCACATCTACCTCGATCTCGGCCGGCCCGATCTGGCGCACCGCCTCATCGAGGCGTTTGCGATGGCGCCGAACTCGGCACGGATGCGCGAGCGCGCCCTCGTGCTGCGCTGGGCCTATCGCCTCGCCACCGGCGGCCGGATCGACGCCGCGGACGCGCTGGATCCGGTGCTGGCGTCTGAGAGCCTGCTCCTCGGCTGCGAGCTGATGCTTGCAGCCGGCAAGGCCGAGCGACCCACGCCGACGGCGGCGCAATGCGCGCAGTTGATCGCCCGCTGCGAGCCGGAGGCCTTGCGCGAGCAGCTCGTCCCGCTCCACGCCCTGCACGCCTGGCTGTCCGCCTGCGAGGGCGATCTCGAAGCCGCCGCAGCGAGCGTCGCCACGGCCGAGCGCGTGTCGGAGCCGGGCGATGTCGGCGTGGCGACGCCGATCGCCACGCTCTGGCTGGCCAAGGCGCTGCGCGCCGCCGGCCGCCCAGCCGAGGCGGTGGCGCACGCGCGCCGCGGCGCCGACTGGCTCACTGGCCGCGCGGCGCAGAGCGTGCCGGTCGAGTTCCGCGACAGCTTCCTGCACCGCAACCCGGTGCACCGCGAGCTGCTCGGCTGGTCGAGCTAGGTCGCAGCCTTCTCCGCGGCGGCAGCCCGCTTGGCGATCAACGCGTTGGCCGACCGCGACACGTGCTTGCGCTAACACCTTCACCGCGGTCACGTCGTGCAAGGAGACGACGCCGCGGACCTTCAACGGTGTCTGCCCCGCAGTCGTGCCATGCCCGTAGGTCGTCGCTCCGGATCCTGGCTGCTTTTTCGTAGCTACCATCGCAGCCACCCTCACCAGCCGCCCGTCGCCTGCCAGCCGGCGGGCGGCACCGGCTGCCATGCGCCTGCACCTGGTCGACCTGGCGTCGGCCACCCTCGCCGACGGTTCGAACAGCGAGCTCGCTCCGCGCGACGCCGCGCTGCTGGCGTGGCTGGCGCTCGAGGGCCCGACGCCGCGGGCCCGGCTGGCCGAGCTGCTGTGGCCGGGCAGCGAGCCGGAGGCGGCGCGCAACACCTTGCGCCAGCGCCTCTTTCATCTCAAGAAGCATTGCGGCGAGCTGGTCAGCGGCGGCACCGCCTTGCGACTGGGCGAGACGGTGCAGCACGACCTCGAGGCCGCCACCGGCGTGCTCGGCGACCTGCAGTTTCCGGACGCGCCCGACCTGAACCGCTGGCTGCACGATCAACGCGAGCGCCGGATCAGCATGTTGCGGCGCGACCTGGAAGCGCAGGCACGGGCGCTGGAGAACGCGGGCGAGCTTGCCGCCGCGCTGCCCGTCGCGCAAGCCCTGCTCCAGCTCGACGCCTTGAGCGAAGCAGCGCATCGCCACGTCATGCGCCTGCACTACCTGCGCGGCGATCGGGCGGCCGCGCTGCTCGCCTTCGACCACTGCGAGCGCACGCTCAAGGACGAGGTCGGCACCCGGCCCTCGGAGGAGACCCTGGCCCTGCTGCGCACCGTCGAGCAGGCACATCCGCACACCTGGATCACCGGTCAGGCGCTGCCGGCCTCGGCGCTGCGCCCGCCCAAGCTGATCGGCCGCGAGACGGAGCTGGCCGAGCTGGCAAGTGCCTGGGCCGCCGGCCGGCTCTTCATCGTCACCGGGCAAGCCGGCGCGGGCAAGAGCCGCCTGCTCGATGCCATGGGCGAGGTTCGGCCGGCGGCGCTGATCCTGCGCGCGCGACCGGGTGACGACAAGGTCCCGCTGGCCACGATGGACCGCCTGGTTCATCGGTTGAGCGAACGCTGGCCGGTGCTCGGCGCCGTGCCTGCCTTCACGCGCTTCAAGGCCTTGATGTCCGGCCCCGGCGAGGATCGAGCGCCGAACGTGCAGTCGGTCGTTCCGATGCTGGTCGACCTGCTGCAGGCGGCCCGCCAGCACGAGCTAGGCGGCGTCGTTCTCGACGACCTGCAGTTTGCCGACGACGCCAGCGTCGACACCTGGCAGGAGCTGCTCGACTGGCCCGCGCTCGCCGGCCTGCGTTTCGGCTTCGCCTCGCGCGTCGAGGGCGACCAGGCAACGGCGCGCATCGCCAGCCTGGCCAGGCGCAGCGATGCCACGATCATCGCCTTGCAGCCGCTGCTCGCGAGCGCGATCGAGCCGTTCATCGAATCGCTGGCACTGCCGACCGTCGATGCGCGTGCCGTGGCGGCGACGCTGGTGCGTCGCATCGGCGGCAACCCGCTGCATCTGCTCGAGACGATCCGCCACGCGCTCGAAAAACACGGCCACCTGAGCGCGGACAAGCTGGAAGCGCCGGCGCGCGTGACCGAGCTGCTCGAACAACGCCTGGTCGCGCTGCCCGCCGACGGCCTGCTCATCGTTCGCATCGCCGCCGTCGCGGGCAACGACTTCGGCCCCGAGCTGGCCGCCGCGGTGAGCCGGCGCGACGTGCTCGAGCTGGCCGATGCCTGGCACTCGCTCGAGCGCCAGGGCCTGCTCGACGCGCGCGGCTTCATGCACGACCTGATCGGCGAGGCGGCACATCGACTGCTGCCGCAGCCGATCGCCCGCGTCCTGCATGGACGCGTCGCCGCGCATCTGGCCCAGCGCGCCGCAGGCGCGGCGCGGCTCGCGCATCACTGGCTGTGCGCCGGCGACGAAGCGGCGGCGGCGCCGCTTCTGGCCATCGCCGCGCGCCAGGCCTGGCAGCTCGGCCGCAGCCGCGAGGTGCGCGAGGCCTACTTCCGCGCCGCGTCGATCGAGCTGTCGCGCGGCCGACCCGACGCCGCCTTCGATCTGCTTTTCCACTGCGCCGAAGCGATGACCGAGCTCGGTCCGATCGACGCCTTCGATGAGTGCGTGGCCCGCATCGAGCCGCTCGCCCACACGCCGTCGCAGCGCGCCCGCGTCACCTACTTCCATCTCGTCGGCCGCCATGAGCGTGGCAACCTCGATCGCTTCATGCCGCTGGTCGAGGAAGCGCTGGCGCTGGCGATCGAGGCCGACGACGACCTGATCCAGGCCGAATGCGAATTCGCCAAGGGCGTCGACGCCGCCTATGCCGGAAGACTGCACGCATCGGTCGGGCACTTCACCGTCGCCGCCGACATCAGCCGCCGCATCGGCCGAGAAAGCCGGGCCATCGAAATCGAGCTGAACACGCACCTCGTGATGCTGTGGTCGGGCAGCGCGCGCGCCGCGCTTGTGCGACAGCAGGCATGGCTCGACTCGCTCGGGGACGGCCCGTCGTCGGCGCTGGCGACGCTGTGCGCGCGGCAGGCACTCAGCCAGACCCACCTCGGCGAGTTCGATGCCGCGGCTCGCACGGCGCGTCGCGCCGCTGAAGCCGTGCGCAACACGGACATGATGGCGATCCCGCTGGCCGGCACGATCCAGATCCTGGCCGACGTGCATCGGCGCGGCGCCCGCTGGGCCGAAGCGCTGGCGGTGGTGGAAGAGCACCGGCAGCGCCTCGTCGAGCAGGGCGACACGCAGCAGCGGGTGGCCTGCGCGCTGGCCGACATCTATCTCGAGCTCGGCCGGCCCGACCTCGCGCACCGGCACATCGAGACCTTTGCCGAGGCGTCGCAGCGCACCCGCATGCGCGAGCGCACCCTCGCGCTGCACTGGGCCTATCGGCTGGCGACCGGCGCCAGCATCGACGCGGCCGCGGCGGTGGAAGAAGCGGTCGCTTCCGAGAACCTGCTAGTCGGCTGCGAGCTGATGCTGGCGGCGGGCAAGGCGATGCGGCCCGACATCAGCGTGGCGCAGTGCACGGCCTTGATCGCTCGTTGCGAGAGCGAAGGTCTGCGCGAGCAGCTGGTTCCGCTCTACGCGCTGCGCTGCTGGCTGTCGACGCTCGAAGCCGACGCGCCGGCCGCGGCCCTGGCCATCGCCGAGACCGAGCGGGCATTGCAAGCCGGTCCGGTCCACGCTGCGCTACCGGCCGCTGCGCTCTGGCTGGCCCGGGCACTCCGCGCCGCCGGCAGGGAGCCCGATGCCCGGGTCCACGTGAACAAGGCGACGGCCTGGCTGCTGGCGCGATCGCAAGACGCGGTGCCGCGCGAATTTCGCGAGAGTTTCCTGCAACGCAACCCCGTGCACCGGGACTTGCGAGAGTGGCTTTAGGGCGCGGCGTTCTCGGCCGTGGCGGCGCGCCTGGCGATCAAGGCGTTCGCCGACCGCGACACGGGCTTGCGCCCGAGCACGCCGGAGATGTAGGCCGCGGCGTCGATCAAGCCGTCGATCGATACGCCAGTCTCGATGCCGAGGCCGTTCAACAGAAACAGCACGTCCTCGGTCGCGACATTGCCCGTCGCACCCTTCGCATAAGGGCACCCGCCGAGCCCGGCGATGCTGGCATCGAAGGTGGCGATGCCGACCTCGAGCGCAGCGTAGACGTTGCTCACGCCTTGCGCGTAGGTGTCGTGGAAATGACCGCTGAGTTCCGCGATCGGGTAGTGCCTGAGGGCGCGCTCCATCGCCGCCTGCACCTTCTTCGGCGTGCCGACACCGATCGTGTCGGCGATGCCGCAATGGTCGACGCCGATGTCCTTCATCAGCCTGACCACGTGCTCGACCTCGTCGGCCGAAACTTCGCCCTGGTACGGGCAGCCAAGCGCCACCGAGACCGCGCCACGCACCTTGATGCCGTGCGCGTGCGCGGCAGCGACCACCGGGCGGAAGCGCTCGACACTCTCGGCGATGGAGCAGTTGATGTTGCGATGGCTGAAGGCTTCGCTCGCCGCGCCGAAGACGACGATCTCGTCGGGCCACTGCTCGCGCGGCGCCGACAGGGCGGCGTCGAGCCCCTTCATGTTCGGCACCAGCACCGAGTA
>JBDTNU010000275.1:0-5397 GCA_039933535.1 Caldimonas sp.
CTTCGGAACTGCGCTGCCTCGTGTGCCAGAACCAGACGATCGCCGATTCGAACGCGGACCTCGCCGTCGATCTGCGCCGCCAGACCCGCGAGATGCTGAAGAAGGGCAAGACCGACCGCGAGGTCGTCGAATACATGACCGCGCGCTACGGCGACTTCGTGCTGTACCGGCCGCCGTTGCAGGCGAACACGGCTCTGCTCTGGTTCGGCCCGGCGGCGATGCTCCTGGCGGGCGCGGCGGTGCTGGTGCTGGTCCTGCGGCGCCGGACCCGAATGCCTGCCGGCGCCTTCGAGCCCGACGACGAAGAGCCGGTCGACGACGCGGCAACCAACGCGATGAGCAAGCCCTGATGGCGGACGACTTCTTCGTGACGGCGCGCCGTCGCCTGGTGCAACTGAAGGCGCTGCACGAGGCCGGAACGCTGGACGCGGCGACCTACGAGAACGAGCGCCGTGCCGTCGAGCGCGATATCGGCAACCACCTGTCGGAGGCAGCGCCAGCCGACGGCGCGACACGGCCCTCGCGGCGCCTCGTCGCGGCCTTGAGCCTTGCCGTGATCGCGGTCGCCCTGGCCGGCTACTGGAAGACGGGCTCGCCTTCCCTGGTCGGCGCCAACGCGACCGTGGCGGCAGCCCCGGATGCAGGTCCTCCCGACGCCGCCGCTGCCGCGAGCGATGCCGGCGCGACGGGCCTGCAGCAGATCGCGGCGATGGTCGACAAGCTAGCCGCGCGCATGAAGGATCGCCCCGATGACGCAGAGGGCTGGACCATGCTGGCGCGCTCGTACACCGTGCTCGGCCGCTTCGCCGAAGCGCTGCCGGCCTACGCCCGTGCGAGCCAGTTGCAGCCAAAGAACGCGACCCTGCTCGCCGACTACGCAGACGCCGTCGCCGCCACCAAGGGCACGGCCAACAATCCTGAATCGATCGCCCTGGTCGAACGCGCGCTTGCCGTCGACCCCGAGCATCCGAAGGCGCTCGCGCTTGCCGGCACCGCCCTGTACGACCGAGGCGACTATGCCGGCGCGATCGCCCGCTGGCAGAAGATCGCCGACCGCCTGCCACCGGAAAGCGAGCTGGCCAAGCAGATCCAGTCCAGCATCGTCGAAGCGCGCGGGCACCTGCCCTCGGGATCGGCGTCTGCGCCGACGATCGCGCTCGCACCCACACCGATACAGACCCCGACAGTCACACCAGCGACGACGGCGGCGCTGAGCGGCATCGTCACTCTCGATGCGGCGCTCGCCGGCAAGGCGTCGCCCGGCGACACGGTGTTCGTGTTCGCCCGCTCCGCGGGTGGCAGCCGCATGCCGCTCGCCGTTCAGCGCGCCAAGGTCTCCGACCTGCCGCTCTCGTTCAAACTCGACGACAGCATGGCGATGGCGCCCGGCGCGACCTTGTCGAGCGCCAGGCAGGTGATCGTCGGCGCGCGCATCAGC
This sequence comes from Caldimonas sp., assembly GCA_039933535.1. Taxonomy (GTDB): domain Bacteria; phylum Pseudomonadota; class Gammaproteobacteria; order Burkholderiales; family Burkholderiaceae_C; genus Schlegelella_A. Next base: position 1,439 of record JBDTNU010000275.1, read on the forward strand.
AAGACCGGCAACGCGATGCCGCAGGCGGGCGACCTCTCCGGCGAAGTGGCGCCCGTGGCGCCGGGTACGAGCGGTGTCGCGATCCGGATCGATCGGGTGGTCGGCGCCGGCCCCTGAGCGTGCAACGCTCAGCCGAGCACGTGGTCGGCGACCTCGCCGAGGTCACTGAACAGGCGGTCCGGGTGCGCGCTCTCGATCGGCTCGCCCCGGTTGTAGCCATAGGGCACGGCCCATGCGGCGACACCGGCATTGCGCGCCGCATCCACGTCGGTGCGCGAGTCGCCGACATGGGCCGTGCTTTCGCGAGCACCGCCAAGAGTGGCGATGACATGCGCGAGCACACGCCCATCGGGCTTCTTGAAGGCCAGGCTGTCACCGGCGATCAGCAAGTCGAAGACATCCTGCATGCCACAGGCAGCGAGCACGCTCTTGCTGTAGCGCTCTTCCTTGTTCGTCACGCAGGCCAGGCGCACGCCGGCCGCGCGCAACCGCTCGATCGCATCGAGCGCGCGCGGATAGGGGCGACTCGTTGTCCCTGCCGTCGCGGCGTAGTGATGCACGAATCGCCGCAGCACCGCCTCCTTGTCGATCGCACGATCGGCGCCGGGCTCGGCCGCAGTCTCGCGCAGGAGCCCGAGCATCAGCTCCCGGGTGCCGGCGCCGATGAGATTCGTGATGGCCGCCACGGGGCTGCGCGGCAGGCCGAATTCCTCGATCGTCCGGTTCGCCGCTTCGGCGATCTCGCCGGCGGTGTCGACCAGCGTGCCGTCGAGATCGAAGCTGAGAATCGAATGACTGGCCGTGGCGCCCAGGTCAGGCCGCCTTCTTCGCGAAGGCGCTGCACCAGCCCTTGGCCGCCACGAGCTTGCCGCCCAGCACCGGGCAGGCGCCGCTCGCGCTGCCTGCCTTGCCTTGATAGAACTGGCAGGTGCCGCAGGTCTGGCTGGCCGCGTAGTTCGCGTACTTGGCCTTGTTGACTCTGGACGCGTCGGCGACGTAGCCGAGCGCAGCGGCGGCGGGATCCTTCTCGTCGACCAGCGGGGGATCGGCAGCCAGCGCCTCGCGGCTGGCGAGCACGGCTGCGCCCGAGCAGGCGACCAAGCGGATGAAGTGACGGCGTGAATTCATCGATAACTCTCCGGAGAACGTACAGGGTGGATTCGGCCGAGACGCAGTCTAAGCGCAGCGTCAGCCGAACGCAGAGTCGGCCCGCGCGCCAAGGTGACCGCGGCGGCCGCCGAAACGTTCGAGCCGTGCCAGCAACTCGGTAAGGTCGGCCTCTCGCTCGAGCGGATTGAACTGCTCGGTGTCCACGGCGAATACCGGCGCACCGTCGTAGCCGTCGAAGAATTCCGCGTAGGCGTCGCACAGCCGCTCGAGGTACGCGAGGTCGATGCCGCGCTCGATCGCGATGCCGCGGCTGCGCACCCGGCCGAGCAGGGTGCGGGGCGAGGCACGCAGCCAGACGACGAGGTCGGGCTCGCGCAACTGCTGAGCGATCGGCCGATGCATCTGCGCGTAGAGGCGGTATTCGTCGTCGCTCAGGGTGAGCTTGGCAAACAGCGCGTCCTTGGCGAACATGAAGTCGCTGACCACGGCGTGCGCGAACATGCTCGGCTGCGCCATGGCGCGCATCTGGCGCTCGCGCTGGAACAGGAAGAAGAGCTGGGTCTGGAAGGCATAGCCCGCCATGTCGTCGTAGAAGCGGTCGAGAAACGGGTTCTCGCCAGGCTGCTCGAGCATCGCCTCGGCGTCGAGCCGCGCCGCGAGCAACCGGGTCAGCGTGGTCTTGCCCGCACCGATCGGCCCTTCGACGGCGATGTGATGAAAACGCTGAAGGTCGCTGCTCATGCGGACCGGAACACGAAGTAGACGGCGCCGACGAGGCACAGGCCGGCCCACAGGAAGTCGAGCTTGAGTGGCTGTTTCATGAAGACGAGCGCGAAAGGAACGAAGATGCAGAGCGTGATGACTTCCTGCGTGATCTTGAGCTGCGCCAGGCTCATGCCCGCCTGGTAGCCGATCCGGTTGCCCGGTACCTGCAGCAGGTACTCGAACAGGGCGATGCCCCAGCTCACCAGCGCGGCGATGACCCAGGGGCGCTGTTCGAGGTACTTGAGGTGGCCGTACCAGGCGAAAGTCATGAAGACATTCGAGGCAGCAAGCAACGCGACGGTGCGAACCGGTGCGGGAATGGCGTCGATCATCGAACGAGTTTAGCGATGCGCTGTGCGGAGACTTCGCGCAGCAATTCGCGGACCGGCCCCCGGCCCGGGATCACGAGATCAGGTGCGATCTCTGCGAGCGGCGCGAGCACGAATGCGCGCTCGTGCATTCGCGGATGCGGCAGCACGAGCTCGTCGCTCACGCATTCCACGGCGCCGTGAAGCAGCAGGTCGAGATCGAGCGTGCGCGGTGCGTTGACGAACGAACGCTCGCGGCCGTGGCGCGCCTCGATCGTCTGCAGCGCCGCGAGCAATGCGAGTGGCGCGAGCGTCGTCCGTACGTGCACGACCGCATTGCGATAGTCGCCGCCGCTCGCGTCCAAGGGTGCCGACTCGTACTGCGACGAACGCGCGACCAGCCCCGTGCCTGCCAACTCGGCAATCTCGTCAAGCGCCTGCTCGATCTCCGCGCCGCGATCGCCAAGGTTGGAGCCGAGCCCGATGAAGGCATCTTCACCCTGCATTTGCGGCGCCATCGTCACTCAGTCTTCGATCGCCGCGCAGACCATGTCGCGAAACAGCTGCTGAAACTCTTCGCGCTGGGACTCGGACGTCACGACGATGGCGTGTCGGCCGACTCGCCCGGCCTTCGCCGCCGACGTCGGCGCTTGCGCGGCGCCGCACCTTCGGCCGACGCGGCTTCGTCCTCACCGTTCGACGCCACGGAGGGAGCCACGCCAGCCGCCTCACCGGCATCGCCGGGCATCGGCGCAAGCGCGACACGCTTGACGCGACGTGGCCCGCTGCGCGGTTCGCGCACCGCGTCGAGCATGCGCTCGCGCTCGTCGTTGCCGGCATGGAAGAAGGCCTCCCACCAGACCGCGAGGGCGGGCTCGGCCTCGCCGACCATGCCGCGCAGGCGCAGGAAGTCGAGGCCGGCGCGAAACCGCGGTTGCTCGAGCAAGGTCATCGCCGAGTTGGCCGCGCGGCGCTCGAAGCGCGGCTGCAGCATCCAGATCTCGCGCATGTCGACGGCCAGCTTGCCGCGGCCCGAGATATCGCCGATGCGGGCATCGAAGGCGGCGTCGATCGCGGCCTGCAACGCCGGGAACGGCGCTTCGCCGGCGGCCTGGCGCTGCTTCCAGCCATCCTGCACGTCGTGCCAGAGCATGGCCGCGAGCATGAAGCTGGGCGCGACCGGCTTGTCGGCAGCGACCCGCTCGTCGGTGTCGGCGAGCGCCAGACGCACGAACTTCTCGCGGCCGTCGTGACGCTGCGCTTCGTCCAGCGCGACGTCGAGCACCGGGAACACGCCGCGATGCAGGCCGAGCTTCTTCAGCTCGACGATCGAGGCCAGCGCATGGCCGGTCTGCAGCAGCTTGATCATCTCGTCGAAGGTGCGCGACTGCGGCACGTTGTCGAGGAGCGCCGCCATCTCCTTGATCGGCGCGCGCGTCTTGGGCTCGATCTCGAAGCCGAGCTTGGCCGCGAAGCGGACCGCGCGGATGATCCGTACCGGGTCCTCGCGGTAGCGCAGCACCGGGTCGCCGATCATGCGCAGCAGCTTCTTCTTCACGTCCTTCATGCCGCCGTGGTAGTCGACGACGATCTCGCGCAGCGGGTCGTAGTACATCGCGTTGACGGTGAAGTCGCGGCGCTCGGCATCCTCGATCTGCGGGCCCCAGACGTTGTCGCGCAGGACTCGGCCTTCGGCATCGACGACGTGGCTCTTGCCGGCCAGCTCGCTCTTCGAGGTCTTCTCGTTGCCGCTCACCAGGTCGGCCGCCGCCGCGT
>JBDTNU010000276.1:0-5397 GCA_039933535.1 Caldimonas sp.
TGTTCGCGCTCAGCCTCGCCGCCGAAGGCAGCTGCACGATCGGCGGCAATCTCGCCACCAACGCCGGCGGCACGCAGGTCTTGCGCTACGGCAATGCCCGCGAGCAATGCCTCGGCCTCGAGGTGGTGACGGCGGCGGGCGAGGTCTGGCACGGCCTGTCTGCTCTGCGCAAGGACAACACGGGCTACGACCTTCGCGATCTCATCATCGGCAGCGAAGGAACGCTCGGCATCATCACCGCGGCGACCCTGAAGCTGCAGCCGCGACCGGCGGCGATGCTGACGGCGATGGCGAACCTGTCGACGCTCGAGGCAGCGGTCGAGCTCCTGACCCTGGCGCACGTGGCGCTCGGCCCGGGCATGACCGGATTCGAGGTGATGAACGCGTTCTCGCTCGGCCTCGTGCGCAAGCACTTCGCGCAGCTTCGCCAGCCGCTCGCCATCGCACCCTGGACCGTGCTGATCGAGCAATCGGACAGCGAAAGCGAAGCGCACGGTGCAGCCGCGCTCGAAGCCCTGCTGGGCGCCGCGCTCGAGCGCGGGCTGATCGCCGACACCGCGCTCGCCTCGAGCCTGGATCAAGCGAACGCGATGTGGCACCTGCGCGAAGCCATCCCCATGGCGCAGGCCGCCGAAGGACCGAACATCAAGCACGACATCGCCCTGCCCGCTTCGGCCCTCTGCGCCTTCGTGGCCTCGACCGACGCGGCGCTAGAGCGCGCCTTTCCGGGCATCCGTCTGGTCGACTTCGGCCACCTCGGCGATGGCAACCTCCACTACAACGTGCAGTGCCCCGAAGGCGAGGACGCGGCCGGATTCCTGCGCCACGAAGACGAGGTCAACACCATCGTCTACGACGCCGTCAGCGCCCACGGCGGCTCGATCTCGGCAGAGCATGGCATCGGCAGCCTGAAGCGGGAGCAGCTCGCGTCACGCAAGTCGCCGGTGGCCCTGGCGATGATGCGGGGCATCAAGAACGCGCTCGACCCCTCGGGCGTGCTGAACCCGGGCCGCGTGCTTCCTCCGCAAGCCAGGCCGTGAAGGCGGCCACCTCGGGGCGATGCGCGGCGCTCGCCGCGACGAGCATGCAGTAGCCGCGCGGCGACACCACGGCGTCGGCAAACGGAGCGACCAGCTTTTTCGCCTTCAGCAACTGGTCGACCAGGGGATGGCGGCCGAGGGCGATCCCTTGCCCGGCGACCGCCGCCTGGATCAGCTGGTCGTACGAGGAAAAGTGCAGGACGCCGGCCGGCTTGAGGTCGGCGAGGTGCATCGCCGGGAGCCACAGCCCCCAATCCTGCAATTGATTGCTGCCGTCCGGCTCCATGCGCAGCAAGGTCTGGCCGGCCAGGTCGGCCGGCACCTTCAACTCCGCGTCCGCGACACGCCGCAGGCGGGGGCTGCAGACCGGAAACACGGTCTCGCCGAACAGGAGAACGGCGGGCGCGGGAAGGTCTTCGACCGGCCGATAGCGCACCGCCACGTCGACGCCATCGCGCTCGAGATTGGCCAGCGCGTAGCCGGCCGAGATTCGGACGTCCACCCCGGGATGCGACGCGACGAACGACGACAGCCTCGGTATCAGCCACAAGCCGGCAAAGCCCGGCGTGGTGCTGACGACCACCGCCTTCGCCGCGCTGGCACTCTTCAGCGAGCGCGCCGCGCGGTCGATCGTCGCCAGCGCCTCGATGGCGGCCTGCTGGAAGGTGCGGCCTTCCTCGGTCAGCGTCAGAGCGCGATGCAGGCGACGGAACAGGACAACGCCCAGTCGCTCCTCGAGCGCCTGGATCTGCCGGCTGACCGCCGACTGGGTCAGCGCGATCTCGTCGGCGGCCCGCGTGAAGCTGAGGTGGCGCGCCGCCGCCTCGAAGGCGACGAGCAGCTCCAGCGGCGGAACGTCGTAAGCGCGGCGGCTCATTCCGGGACACTCATGCATGCATCAGACGCATGCAGATCATTCGCGAATACCGTTTGTGACGCGAACCGGACAAGAGCAAAGTTCGCTTCGTGGCCGCTGCCGATACCCTTGGCGGAAGGTTTCACAGCATGCATGCAGCTCATGCTACAGGAGATGACCATGAACAACGATCTGAACCTCGACGCCCGGACCCTCGGCAAGGGCGAGATCCGCCGCGTGCATGAAACACGGCCCTTCGGGCACAAGGTCGAATGTCTGAGCGGCACGCTCTGGATCACGCAGGACGGAGACAGCCGCGACATCGTGCTGGCGCCGGGCGACTCCTTCTCGTTCGACCGGACCGGCGATGCGCTGATCAGCGCCCTGGACGATTCGCGCTTCCTGCTGCTCGAAGCGTGCGCGCCGGCATCGGCGCACTAGGCCGGCGGCCGACTACTGAATCGGGCCTTTCAGCGCGTCGGGCAGGGGCAAGGCCATGACGGCGATTCCCTCCTCCCGCAGTGCCTCGGCGTCTTCGCTCGTGGCGCGCCCGCGGATTCCTCGCTCCTCGACTTCGCCGTAGTGAATGCGACGGGCTTCTTCCGCAAACCGGTCGCCGACGTCCTCGGTCGAGCTCATCACGTGGCGCACGGCGCGCAGCCACTGGGACTGCAAGGTCATGGTCGTGCCCTGCGGGGCCTCCGGCGCGATCGCCGAGTGACGCGAGACGTTCAGTCGCGGTGCGCTCAGCATCTTGCTGATCACCGTATTGCCGCAGAGCGGGCAGGCAATCTTCGCGCCTTGCGTCTGCGTCGCGAATTCGTCTTCGGAGGCAAACCAGCCTTCGAATCCGTGGCCCTCGGCGCAGCACAGGTTCAGAACCTTCATGAGCGCATTATCCGCACCCCTTGCCTCAGGCGGGGAGCCGGTGCCATTCCAGCGGCCAGCGTCCGTCGCGCCAGTGGCGCAGCCAGAGCAGGCCGACCAGGCTCTTCGCGTCGGTGAGGTCGCCGCAAGCCGACGCGGCCTCCAGGTCTTCGAGGCTGGCGTCGAACACGTCGAGAAACTCGCCGGCGTCGAGCTCGCGTTGGCCGGGCATCAGGCCACGCGCGAACCAGACCTCGATGGCTTCGGTGGAATAGGCGATCGCGTTGTGCAGGACGCCGGCACGAGCCCATTCGGTGGCGCGGTAGCCGGTTTCCTCGAACAGCTCGCGCACGGCGCATTGCAGCGTCGGCTCGCCCGCTTCGAGCTTGCCGGCGGGAAACTCGAGCATTGCCTTGCCCATCGGAAAGCGCCACTGGCGCTCGACGACGACTCGACCATCGTCGAGCAGCGCAACGATCATGACGGCGCCGGGATGGACGATGTATTCGCGGTGCGCCGTGCTCCCGTCGGGCAGGCCGACGCGATCGCGCCGAACGTCAAGCAGTGCGCCACGCCAGGCATGCGCCGACTCGACCAGGGTTTCCTGCAGGTGACGGGTATCGCCGTCGAGGTCTTGCAATCGCATGCGGACGGTGGGGCGCGAAGTACGTAAAAACTCAGGTCGCGAACATCTGCACGATCGCCTGCGCGCACATCTGCATCAGGCCGCTGGGAAGGATGCCGAGCAGGAGCACAGCCGCACCGTTGAGCGAAAGCATGATCCGCGCATCGCGGCTGCCGGCGATCGGGTGGGCGTCGACCGGCTCGTCGAAGTACATCACCTTGACGACGCGCACGTAGTAGAACGCGCCGAGCAGCGAGATCACGACGGCCGCGACGGCGAGCCAGATGAAGCCGGGCACGTTGGTCGAGACAAGAGCCTGCAGGACGGCGAGCTTGGCGTAGAACCCCACCGTGGGCGGGATGCCGGCAAGCGAGAACATGAAGACCGCCATGACGCCGGCGAACCACGGGCTCCTCTTCGCCAGGCCCTTGAAGTCGTCGATCAGCTCGGCCTCGTGTCCGGTGCGCGAGAGCAGCATGATCATGCCGAAGGTGCCGAGCGACGTGAGCACATCCACGACCACGTAGAACATCGCCGAGCTGTAGGCGTTGACGGCCGAGACGGTGTTGCTGTTGACGACGCCAGGGCACAGGCCGAGCAGCATGAAGCCGATCTGGGCAATCGTGGAGTACGCCAGCATGCGCTTGATGTTCGACTGCGCCATCGCCGCCAGATTGCCGAGCAGCATCGAGCCGATCGAAAGGACGATCAGCATCTGCTGCCAATCCACCGCCAGGCCGAACATTCCTTCGACGAGCAAGCGAATCGTGATCGCGAAGGCTGCCAGCTTGGGCGCGCCGCCGACGAGGAGCGTCGCAGCCGTCGGGGCGCCCTGGTAGACGTCGGGTACCCACATGTGGAACGGCACCGCGCCGAGCTTGAAGGCCAGTCCCGAGACCACGAAGACCAGGCCGAGAATGAGCACCGCCTTGTTGACCTGGCCAGTGCCGATGGCCTTGTAGACCTCGGCCATCTCGAGCGAGCCGGTCGCGCCGTACATCATCGACAGGCCGTAGAGCAGGAAGCCGCTGGCCAGCGCGCCGAGCACGAAATACTTCATCGCCGCTTCGGTCGCCGAAACGCTGTCGCGCCGCATCGCGACGATCGCGTAGAGGCTGAGCGACATCAGCTCGAGGCCCAGGTAGACGACCAGGAAGTTGTTGGCCGCGAGCATGACCAGGATGCCGAGCAGCGAGAACATCGAGAGCGAGAACAGCTCGCCCTTGAGCATGTCGCGCTCGGCCGCGTAGGGCCGCGCGTAGACCAGCGTCACCATCATCGCCAGGGTGGCGAACAGGCCGAGCAGGTGGCCCATCGGATCGGCGACGACCATGCGCTGCATCGCGTAGAGCGTGAAGCCATCGTAGAAGTACCAGACCTGGATCAGGGCGATGATGAACAGCGACCCTTGCGCCAGGCAGTAGGTGACGAGGCGCGCGCGATCCTTGACCCAGAGGTCGACCAGGGCGACGACGCATGCCGCGGCGAGCAGCGCGATCTCGGGGTAGACGGCTTGCCAGTTCATGCTTGGTTCAGTTCGCGATCTTGGTCGCGACCGTCTGGCGCAGCAACTCGGTGACCGACGCGTGCATCACGTCGGTGAACGGCTTGGGATAGACGCCCATCGCGATCACCGCGGCGGCAAGCACGCCGAGCATCGCGAACTCTCGCGCGTCGAGATCCTTGAGCTCGCGGACGTGGTGATTGGCGATGGCGCCGAAATAGACGCGCTTGACCATCCACAGCGTATAGGCCGCGCCCCAGATCATGGTCGAGGCGGCGATCGCGGCGATCCAGAAATGCTGCGCGGCGATGGTGCCCAGAATCACCATCCACTCGCCGACGAAGCCGGCCGTGCCGGGCAGGCCGACGTTGGCCATCGCGAACAGCACGGCCAGCGACGCAAACTTCGGCATCGTGTTGGCGACGCCGCCGTAGGCCGAGATTTCGCGCGAGTGGACGCGGTCGTACAGGACGCCGATGCACAGGAACATTGCGCCCGAGACGAA
>JBDTNU010000277.1:0-5381 GCA_039933535.1 Caldimonas sp.
CCAGCGGCAGGTCGGCCAGGCCGACGCCGTCGTGGATCGCCCGCTTCACCGCGTGAGCGACGGCCTCGTGCGCGTCGCGAAACGGCACGCCTTTCCTGACCAGGTAGTCGGCCAGGTCGGTCGCCGTCGCGTAGCCCTTCGCCGCGGCGCGTTCCATCGCTTCGGTCTTGACCACGATGCCCGGTACCAGCTCGCAGAAGATGCGCAGCGTGTCCTTCAGCGTGTCGACCGTGTCGAACAGCGGTTCCTTGTCTTCCTGGTTGTCCTTGTTGTAGGCGAGCGGCTGGCCCTTCATCAGGGTGAGCAGGCCCATCAGGTGGCCGACCACACGGCCGGTCTTGCCGCGCGCCAGCTCGGGCACGTCGGGATTCTTCTTCTGCGGCATGATCGACGAGCCGGTGCAGAAGCGGTCGGCCAGCGCGATGAAGCCGAAGTTCTGGCTCATCCACAGCACCAGCTCTTCGCTGAAGCGCGAGACGTGAACCATGACCAGGCTCGCCGCGGCCGCGAACTCGATCGCGAAGTCGCGATCGCTCACCGCGTCGATGCTGTTGCGGCACAGGCCCGCCATGGCGAGCGCCCGGGCCACCGCTTCGCGGTCGAGCGGATAGCCGGTGCCGGCCAGCGCCGCCGCGCCGAGCGGCAAGCGGTTGGTTCGCGCGTGGACCTCGTCCATGCGCTCGGCGTCGCGGGAGAACATCTCGACGTAGGCCAGCAGGTGATGCGCGTACGACACCGGCTGGGCGACCTGCAGGTGCGTGAAGCCGGGCAGGATCGTCTCGGTGTGCTGCTCGGCAAGATCGACCAGGGCGCGCTGCAGGTCGCCGAGCAGGGTGACGATGCCGGTGATCTCGTCGCGCAGCCACAGGCGCAGGTCGGTCGCGACCTGGTCGTTGCGCGAGCGGCCGGTATGCAGGCGCTTGCCGGCGTCGCCGACCAGCTGCACGAGCCGCGCCTCGATATTGAGGTGGACGTCCTCGAGCTCGACCTTCCAGTCGAAGGCGCCGCTTTCGATCTCCGCGGCGATCGTCGCCAGGCCGCCGCGGATCGCACCGAGGTCGGCCGCGCCGATCACGCCCTGGGCCGCCAGCATGTCGGCGTGGGCGATGCTGCCGGCGATGTCGGCGCGCCAGAGCCGCTTGTCGAACGACACGCTCGCCGTGTACCGCTGGACGAGCTCGCTCATCGGCTCGGAGAACAGCGCTGACCAGGCTTCGGTTTTCTTGTCGAACTGGTTGGCAGTCATTCTGGAACTGGAGAGGTTCGCCGCAGCGTGCACACGGTCACACAACGGCCGCGGCAGCGCTGTAACTCAGGCCCACGGCGGGCCGGCGGTTGGGGACAATGCTCGCATGTACCCCGTCTGCCTTGCCGCGATTCTATCGGCGAGCCCTCGTTTGGCATGAGCGCGATCCCCGGCGCGCCGCCTCGCTCGACCGGTTTCGGCGCGACGAGTTTCGACATCGCCGCCGACGCCACCACGTCGCGCCGCCCCGGCCCCGACTCGGCCTTCGACGTCTGCCATGTCGGTGTGGTGCTGCGCGCGCTGCTGTTCGTGCACGGCGCGATGGCGATCGGCATGGTCTTCGCGGCGCCCACCTTTCCGGCGTGGGTCGGCCTCACCGCCGCGGGATCGAGCGTCGCCCTGCCCGGCGTGCTCATGTGGCTGCTGACCCTGTGCGCGCTCAAGCGACCGTTGGCGGAAGCGCCGGTTCCGGTGCAATGGATCGCCGCGATTGCATTCGGTGCGCTGGCCGCATGGGTCGCTGCGCAGCTCGTGGCGGCATTGCTGGTCGACACCGCGGGCGTCGGCCTGGGCGCCCTGGTCGGCCTTGGGCCGGCGCTGGCTGGCGCGGCGATGGCCGCGTCGATGTTCGAATGGCTGCGCCTGCGCGCCAAGGCGACCGTGCCCGCCGAGACGACGGCACGCCTGGCGGAACTGCAGTCGCGGATCCGCCCGCACTTTCTCTTCAACACGCTCAACACCGCGCTCACGCTGGTTCGGCTCGACCCGGCCAAGGCGGAAGGCGTTCTCGAGGACCTGGCCGAGCTGTTCCGCGTTGCCATCGGCGATACCGCCGAGTCGGTCTCGCTGGCCGAGGAAGTCGAGCTGGCGCAGCGCTATCTCGACATCGAGCAGATCCGCTTCGGCAGCCGTTTGCACGTGAACTGGGAGCTCGACGCCGAGGCCGGCACCGCGCGCGTGCCGCCGCTGCTGTTGCAGCCGCTGGTCGAGAACGCGGTCCGGCACGGCGTAGAGCCATCGCCCGAGGGCGGCGTGATCCGGATCCGGACCAAGGTCAAGCTCGGCCGCGCCGTGATCTCGATCGCCAACAGCGTGCCCAAGGAGCCTTCGCGGCCCGGCAGCGGCATCGCGTTGAAGAATGTCCGCGAACGTCTGCGCCTGATGCACGACGTCGCCGCGCAGTTCGACATGCGGCATGAGGCCGATGTGTTCCGCGTACAGATCGTCGTACCACTATGAGTCAATGCCGATGAGTGCCGTTCACGCTGTCGCCGCGCGAGCTTTGCGCGTTCTCGTCGTCGACGATGAAGAACTGGCGCGCCTGCGCCTGAAGAGCCTGGTCGCGGAATCCGGCGAGCCCCGCTGCATGGTCGCCGGCGAAGCGGCGAACGCGGCGCAAGCGCTGGTCTGGCTCATGACGCACGAATGCGATCTGGTGCTGCTCGATGTGCAGATGCCCGGCCGCGACGGCACCCAGCTTGCCGCCGAGCTCCGCCTGAAGACGCCGGCGCCGGCGATCGTGTTCGTCACCGCCCATGCGCAGCACGCGCTCAAGGCCTTCGACCTCGAAGCGATCGACTACCTGACCAAGCCGGTCAAGCGCGAGCGGCTGCAGATGGCGCTGCGTCGGGTCGCTCAGCGCCTGGCCCTCGGCCAGCCGCTGTCCCCGCCTCTGCCCGCGGTGGCGAACGACGAAGGACCGGTCATCGTCGTGAGCGATCGTGGCCGGGTCATCCGCGTGCCGGTCGGCGACGTGATCTACCTGAAGGCCGAGCTCAAGTACGTGACGCTTCGCACAGCCGAACACACGCACGTGCTCGACGACTCGCTTGCCGATCTCGAAGAGCGGCTCGGCGATCATTTCCTGCGCGTGCATCGCAACGCCCTGGTCGCCCGGCACGCCGTGCGCGCGCTCGAGCGGCGCATGCTCGCCGGCGATCCGGACGAAGAGGGCGCCGAAAGCTGGGCCGTGTGCATGGCGCCGGTCGGCGAATGGCTCGCGGTGTCGCGCCGGCAGGTCGCGGCGGTTCGTGAAGCGCTGGTCGCCGTGGGGCGCTAGCACGCCGACCTCGCTGCAGCGGGTGCCGACAGTTGGTTACCGTGGCGGCCTGAGCCTCTTCGGACAATGCGGCGATGGAACCGGAACCGTCTCGTGAGCTGACCGGTCGAGGCGTGGCCGTGGCCCTGGCCACCTTTGTCGCTCTGTCCGTCGCCGTGGCACTGACGTGGTGGTCGCCTGAACCCGAGGTCGAACCCGCCGGGCCCAGCGGCGCTCCCGTCGTCGCCGCGACGCCCGTCACGTCATACGCATCCCCTCTCATCGCGACGACGCTCGATGCGCCCGAGCCTCGTGCGGCGAAAACGGACGCTGCCGCGGCCGACGAGATCGAGGTCTGCGGCGGCAACTGGCTCAAGCTGGGCGCGGACGGGCAGCCGACGCCGGAGTCGGCGGCCGCGGTCTCGTCGCGCCTGATCGACGAAGCGGCCTCGACAGCGTTCGCATCGATGAAGGCCAGTGCGTCGCCGCGCGCGCAGGCCGCGGCTCATTACTTTCGTGCCGGCCGTGCCAGCACGGCGAAGCTCCTTCGCTCGTCCTGCGACGGCGACGAGGCTTGCATCCGGACTGCATCGGCCTGGCAAGGCGATGGCGCGGGTCAGCGCGACGCGCTCGCCCGCATGGCGCAAGACTCGGACGACCCGCAGGTCTACGCCTGGGCCTACCGAAGCTGCCGGGCGGCGCCAGCCGCTGACCGCGGCGCATGCCAGATGATCAACGCCGCGCAATGGGCGCGCCTGGACCCCTTGAACGCCGAGCCCTGGCTGGCGCTCGGCGCGGAAGCGCAGTCGCGCAAGGACGCGGCCGCTTTCGAGGACGCCATGTTCCACGTCGCCAGTGCCGAGCGCCACGACCCGGGATGGGCCGCGCTTCCGGCGTCGTTGATGGACCACCTTCCGGCAGACGATTCGGCACTGATCGGTACCCGGGGACTGATCGTCCAGGTCGTCGGCCTGGAGGCCAAGGACGGCACTGCATGGGCGCCGGTCGCGCGCTATTGCGGCGCTCGCGAGCTCGTCGATTCGAATCGAGGCCAGACCTGCGAACGGATCGCGACCCTGCTCGTCGAGCACTCGTCGACGACTCTTGCGCGCAGTGTCGGTGTCGGCATCGGCACGCGTCTGGGCTGGCCGGCCGAGCGGCTCGACGCGCTAGCCCTGCAGCGTGACGCCGAAGCCGCGGTGCAGCAGAAGCGATCCGTAGAGGCCAACGCACTCGACTGCGCCACGCTGCGCGGCGAGGTCGATCGGTGGCGCGATATCGTGCAATTCGGAGAGGTCGAGGCGCTACGTCGCGATGTCATCGCCTCTGGCAAGCCGGTGGCGCAACTCGCGGTGGACTACCGCCGCTTCGTGGCCGAGGCAACGGCGCGGGAGGGGCGGCAGGGAGCTGCGGCTTCTTCGGCCGCGTTCGAGGGACGAGCGTCCGACGCCTTGCGCGCGTCACGCTGAGGCCGAGACGCTACTCGCTCAACGCTCCCGCCCCGAAGTACTTTTCCACCAGCGGCGCGGTGATCTCGAAGCGGCTCGCGACAAACGTCGCCGTGAAGCAGATCTCGCCGGGCTTGCCGGGGTTGACGAGCAGGGCGACGTAGAGCCAGCCCGCAGAGGGCTTGCGCCAGAGGACGACTTGCTGCGGCGCGAAACCGTCCTGCTCGACCATCGGATAGCGGCGCGTCACGGCGGCGCTGACGGCAGCCGTCTCCGCACTGTCGAGAATGACGCGGCGATCGTCCTTGCGAAAGCGGATCGCCGACGTGTCGACGCAGCTCTCGATCGCGTCGCCGATCGCCGCCGCGAACGGACGCTCCTCTTCGCGCGCGTGGACCGCGCTTGCGAGCGATCCCGCGATGAGGGCCGCACCGATGAAGGTTCCGTGCCGTGCCATCCACGGGTTGTGCCCTTTCGCCGCGCCTGCGTCAAGGCTTCGCCGATGGTCCGCCTCGCGCCGGGGCGAAGTTCAACCTGTATTGCGCAGTCCCGCTGCCAGCCCGTTGATCGAGATGTGGATGCCCCGCCGCACCCGTTCGAGGCTCGGATCGCCGTCTCGGCGGTGACGGTAGCGGCGCATCAGCTCGAC
>JBDTNU010000278.1:0-5376 GCA_039933535.1 Caldimonas sp.
CAGCGCACCGTGAACAGGGCGTGGAAGCGCGAGTTGGGCTTCTTCAGCTTGAAGACCACGGTGTACGGGTCCGGTGCCGAAATGCTGGCGACGTTGACCTGGATCGGCGCACTCCAGCGCAGGCCCTTGGTGTTGAGGTGCGTGTCGACCGTGTAGACCACGTCGGCTGCGGTGAACTCGACGCCGTCGCTCCAGTAGATGCCCTTCCTGAGCTTCACCGTCATCTCGGTGAAGTCCTTGTTGTAGATCGGCTTCTCGGAGGCGAGCGAGTTGTCCCACACGCCGTCGACGCCGCGGTTCGGGTCGATGTACCAGAAGGTGTCCATCGCCAGCTGATGCAGGCCGGTCGACTGGCCGCCGGCGTTGATCGCCCAGATGTTGAACCAGCCGGCGTTCTTGATCGTGCCTTCGGGGTTCTCGACGATCAGCGTCTGGTTGCGCGGAACGTTGGAGATCATCTCCTGGGCGTGCGCGCTGCCGAGCAGCAGGCACGCGAGGGGAACAAGCAGCAGTGCTCGCAGGGTGCGCATTTGTCGTCTCCGGATTTCGTTGTCGCGGCGCACGAGCCGGGCTCGTGCGCAATCGCGATTTGAATGTTGTCCGAGAACCCGCGCCGGGTCAATCGAGTGCGACCACTGCAAGCATCGTGGGTGAAGGCCTCAGGACTTCGCGCCCATCGTCGTCAGATGCAGATACAGCGCGCGCACATCGATCTCGCTCATCTCGCGTAGCGACACGAAGGGCATCACAGGGCTGACCGCGCTGCCGTCTGGTCGCTTGCCGCTCTTCAGCATCGATGCGAACGCATCCGCGTTCGGGTATCGAGCCATCACGCTTCCGTCACCCGGCGCGAGCCTGGCTGCTGCTGGCCAGCTCGGAGGTGCGCCGGCGATCTTGCCGCCGCTCAGATCGGCGCGATGGCAGCCCGTGCAACCGTTCGCGACATAGGCGCCGTACGCGGCGCTCACGCCTTCCGTCACGGGCTCGGTCGATGACCGCCCGTGGTCGATCTTTTCGGCGGCGTCCGGAATGAGGCCGAGGCCGTAGAGCACCTTCACGGGCAACGGCAACTGCACCAGCGCGCCTTGCCCATCCTTGGCGGGAAGCTGACGCACGTAGGCGACGATCGCGCCGACGTCGACGTCGGTGAGGCGGCTGTATTCCTCGCTCGGCATGATGAGAACCGGCCGGCCATCGGGCTTGATGCCGTGGCGAATCGTCCGCACCCAATCGGCTGTCGTGTAGCGGCTGGTCGCACCGCCGGCGATGCTCGTGATGTTGGGCGCGCGCACGACCATCGCGCCATCGTCGATGACGACGTGGCCTGCGCCATCGGCGCCGTGGCAATCGCCACAGCCGCGCGAGCGGAAGAAGTACGCGCCACGCGCAATGCTCGCGGCGTCGGTGGGCAGCGGCACCGCGCTGACCGCGACGTCGATGCGGCGATGCAGCTTGCGTTCGCCGAGCGTTGCCGCGACCAGCACGCCGACGCCGACGACGGCGATCAGCGACGCGGCGCCGGTCAGCGTCCGCTTGATCCAGATCTTCATGATGACTCCCTGGTGCGGATCGGCTCAGCCGGCGATCGAAGGCGTGACGCCCGCGGCGCGTGCCAGCTTGGCCCAGCCGCGCGCATCGAGGTGTGGGCGCAGCATCGTCATCACGCCGAGCAGCGCTTCGGGCGGCATCTCGGCCTTCAAGCCGGCGACCATCATGGCGCGCTCGCCCGGCGTCGAGGCCGGCATCATCCAGCGCATCGTCATCAGCTTGTCCTGCGGGCTCAGGCTCGCCATCAGCCGGCCGTGCAGCGCGGCCAGCTCGGCGTCGCTGTAGTGCTGCCACAGCAAGGCGTTGTGCATGCTTTCTTCGACCTGCATGTGCTGGAAGTTCTCGGCGACGAAGAGCGCGAGATGGCGATACAGGCGCAAGGCGAGCGCCGGCGCAATGTCGGCCGCGGCCGAGCCCAGCGCGGCCGCCTCTTCACGCAGCGCGGCGATCGACTCGAGGTGCTCGACGTGCTCTTCGGCGATGCGCGACGCGCCTGCGGGTTGCCGCGCTTCGATCGCGGTGTGCACGAAGGTGTTCTCGTGACGGACGTGGTCGCTGCAGAACATCAGCAGCTGTTCCAGCTGGGCCAGCGCTTCGTCGCGGTCGCCGGCATCGGCGACATCGATCCGGCCGATCCGCACCAGGGTGTCGGCCATGCAGGCGCGCAGTGCCTTGTGGATGCTGGCGTAAAGATCGAGGCGTGGCGCGGCGTCGCGGGCGAGGGCGGGACGCGAGGCGAGGCGTGGCGCGGCGAAAGCGGTGGTCATGGTCGGCTCCTGGGCTCGGGAAATGCGGCATGTGCCGCGATGGGCAGGAGTGTTCCCGTCGAGCCGCGGCGGGGCATCGGCCGAAGGAGCCATCGGCATCGGCTCGGTGGGCCATCGCCGCCGCGCGGCGTCCGCTAGTGCGCGTGTTCTCGATACCAGGCCGCAGCCTGGCCGCGCGACTCGAGCACGAGCTTGTCGAGGATGTTGGCGACGTGCCGCTTGACCGTGTGCGGGCTCAGGTCGAAGGCGCGCGCGATCAGCTTGTTGCTGTCGCCGGCGGCGATGTGGCGCAGTACCTCGAGCTCGCGCGGACTGAGCAATGCGGGTGCGGCCGCGGGCGGGGCTGTCGCACCGTCGTCCGCTGCGCTCGCGGTGCGCGTGACTGTCGCCGCGCGAGCCGGCAGCAGCGCCGCCCATGCCTGCAACCTGGCGGCAATGTGCTTGTCGAGCCGGCCCTGCCAGTCGACCCTGGCCAGCTCGACCAGCCGCGTCGCCCCGAGCGCCAGCGCGCCACCGGGCTGGCCGTCGCGGCGCGCCGCGTCGAGTGCCTGTTCGACCTCGGCGGCCGCGTCGGCGATGCGACCGAGGCTGTGCAGTGCCAGCGCGCGGCGCAGCCGAATCTCGACCGCCTGGCCGTAGACGCCGAGCGCGTCTTCGTCGCCGAGCGCCATGCCGAAGGCGTTGATCGCATCTTCGCCCCGCCCTTGCTGCCAGGCCAGGCGACCGGCCGTCGCGGCGCGCTGGCTGGCCAGCACGCGCCGCATCGTTTCGTTGAGCGGACGCGGGTCGTCGGGAACGTCGGCGGCCAGCTCGCGCGCCGACTCGGCGTCGCCCAGCAAGTCGGCCACGCGCACCCGATGCAGGCAGTAGTAGACGTGGACGAACGAGCCGTGCCGGTAGCCGACGTCGGGATCGTCGAAGGTCTTCATCAACTCGTCGAGCGCACTCCGTGCTTCAGCGGCGCGACCGTGCAACGCGTGCAGCATCGACAGCAGCGCGTAGGTGAAGACGCGCACGTTCGGAGGCGGCCCCAACCAGCGGGCGTCGGACTCAGCGAGCTCCGCGGTCGCTGCGGCAGCCACCAGGTCGCCGGCGCAGAGCTCGCCCCAGGCGCGCAGCGACAGGGCGATTGCGCGCAACGGCGAAGGCATCTCGGGCAAGACGCGCAAAGCCCCGGCGGCGAACCGGGCGAGCGGCGCGTTCATGCCCGGCAGGCCGCACTGCATGCTGCGCGGCACGCAGTGGTACCAGAGCGGAATGTTGTCGCTGGCCTCGAGCGCGTCGAGGACCTCGCCGTAGCGCTGGCCGAGCGTGCCGAGCCGGCCGCCGTCGAAGGCTTCGTAGGCGCGCGTCATGGCCAGGAAGGCGCGGTCGTCGATGCCGAGCGGCGCGGGCGGCGCTTCGTCGAGACGCCTGCGCACCTCGTCGGTGAAGCCGAAGCTGCCGAACGAGATCGTCTCGTAGAGCCCGGAGCGCCAGGCGCCCAGCGCGTCGCCGGCCTCAGCGTACGCGCGCCGCGCCCGCGCTGCGGCCTCGCGCATGGTCGGCCAGTCCCAGCGCGCCCAGGCGCAGAGGCAGCGAACATGCGCGAGCCGGCCGGAATGCTCATGCAGCGGCGCCGGGAACTGGTCGAGCAGACGCAGCACAGGCGCCGGTCCGACCGTGGTGATGATGCGGCCACCCGCCTCGGCCAGCTCGGCCTCGGCCTCGTTCCAGTCGCCCGAGCGGATCAGGTAGCCGATCCGCCGCAGCATGTCGGGCTCGCTCGCGGCAGCGCGGCGATAGAGCGCCGGAAGCTCGTCGCGCATCTCTCGGCGCAACCGGTCCTGCAGGAAATCGCGGAACAGGTCGTGCAGTCGCAACGTCGGCTCGGGCCCTTCGAGCATGGAGACGAACAGGCCGCGGCGCTCGATCTCCTCGAGCCAGTGAGCGGCTTTCAGGTCGGCCGAGACCGCGGCGCAGCGCGATGCGCTGAGCTCGCTCAGGACCGAGCAACGCAGCAGGAAATGACGCAGGTCGGCCGGCAGGGCGCCGAGCACCTCGGCGAGCAGGTAATCGAAGACGTGGCGATCGGTCGAGCTGTCGGCGACGCCGGACTGGCGTCGACCGCTCGTGGCGCCGGACAACGGGATCGTGGCGAGGCTGTTGACGGCGAGGCGCAACCCGACCGCCCAGCCCTGGGTGCGCTCGAGCAGGCGCTGGCTCGTCTCGGAGAGATCGACGTGCGGCGGCAGCTCGGGCAGCAGGGCTCGCACTTCGTCGAGCGCGAAGCGCAGGTCGCGCTCGCGGAATTCGGCGAGCTCGTCGCTCGCGCGCAAGCGCGCCAGGGCGAGCGGCGGATCGCTGCGCGTCGAGACGATCACGCCCCATTGCGGCGGCAATCGCTCGAGCAGATGGTCGAGGAACTCGAACACCGCCGGATCGCGGATACGGTGCGCGTCTTCGACGACGATGAGTCCGCGCCCGACCTCGCACGCGGCCAGCGTGTTGATCAGCTCGCCGATCACCGCACGACGGTCGGCACGACTGCCGCCGGCCATCGCGACCAGCGCCTCGGGATCGGTGCGCCACGGCGGATCGAGCGGCTCGAGTGCGGCGCACAGGCAAGCCAGGAGACCCAGCGGGTCGTCGTCGGTGTCGACCGCGACCCAGGCGACCGCCGCCTTGCCGGCAAGCCGGTCGAGCAGCCGGGTCAATGCCGCCGTCTTGCCGAACCCGGCCGGCGCTGCCAGCAGCACCAGGCGCTTGCTCGTCGCCGCGGCGGCCATGCGCCCTTCGAGCGAGGCGCGCGCGACGAGGCTGGCGCGCGGCCGCGGCGCCTGGATCTTGGTGAGTGCGAATGAATGGGTGGCCATGACAAGCGCATCGGGCGGCCGCTATTGTGCGCAAGACCCTGCGCGAAGCCCTGCAGTTTTCGGGCCCGGTGCGGCCCCACTAACATCGTGGCCCATGAAACTCCGCAAGATTGTCATCTTCAACGGGACGCGTTTCTCGGTACCACAAGGTATCCAGCGCATCGACCATCGCTCCACCCACGGCTGGCAACTTCGCTACGGCGGCA
>JBDTNU010000279.1:0-5370 GCA_039933535.1 Caldimonas sp.
AGGGCTCGACGCCGACGCTGCTCGGCATCGACGACACGCACCAGTACTTCGCGCTTCCCTTTCTGCGCGGCCTGTTCGGCGACCCGGTGCTCGACGCGATCAAGCTCCACGTCGACGCCAAACGATACCTCTGCTGCGCCGACGAGAGCTACTTCGCGCGCCTGTCCGACGACTCCAGGCGCAGCCTGGTCCTGCAGGGCGGCGTGTTCGACGTCTCCGCCGCCGCGGCCTTCCTCGCCAGGCCGGGCGCGCGCGACGCGGTGATGCTGCGCCAGTGGGACGACCTGGCCAAGCAGGAAGACTGGCACACGCCTTCGCTCGCCCACTTCATGGCCCGCGCCGCGCGCTGCGCTTCGATCACGGCCGCATGATTCTTTCGCTGACGTGGCCGATCGTCGCGGCGGTCCTATTCGGCGCCTTGCTGCATGCCTCGTGGAACGCGCTCATCAAGTCGGGCGTCGACAAGGCGCTGGACACCGCCCTCATCCACGCGCTCGGCTGCGGCGTCGGTGCAGTGCTGGTGGCGATCGTCGGCGTGCCGCGCAGCGACGCCTGGCCATGGATCGCCACATCGATCGTCATCCACATCGGCTACTACATCACGCTGGTCGGCGCCTACAAGCACGGCGAGCTCGGCTTCTCGTATCCGATCATGCGCGGCTCGGCTCCGCTGCTGGTCGCGCTGCTCAGCGGTCACCTCATCGGCGAGCATCTGCCGCTGGCGGCGTGGCTCGGCATCGGCGCGATCAGTGCCGGCGTGCTGACGATCGGCCTCACGCGCTCGGCACGCGGCGGCGGGTCGCGGCGGCACGCGCTCGCCTATGCGCTGACCAACGCAGTCATCATCGCCAGCTACACGATCGTCGACGGCATGGGCGTGCGTGCCTCGGGCAACGCGCTGCAGTACGTGGCGCTGCTCTTTCTCCTCGACGGCCTGCCCTACTTCGCCCTCGTCATGTGGCAACGCCGACATGCGCTCGCGCCGTCGGTCGCCTTCATGCGCGAGCGCTGGCCGGTCGCCCTGCTCGGTTCCTGCGCGTCGTTGGGCGCTTACGCCATCGCCCTCTGGGCCATGACGCGCGCGCCGATCGCTTCGGTGGCGGCCCTGCGCGAGACCTCGGTGCTGTTCGCGGCGCTGATCGGCGTCCTTCTGCTGAAGGAACGCTTCCGCTTCCAGCGTGCGCTCGGCACCGGCGCGATCGTCGCCGGCGTGATGGCGTTGCGCCTGGCATGACGGCATGACGTCATGACGCTGCCCAGCCAGGCCCGCATCGTCGTCGTCGGCGGCGGCATCGTCGGCTGCTCGACGGCGTATCACCTTGCCAAGCTCGGCGAAAAGGACGTGCTGCTGCTTGAACAGGGCGCGCTCACCTGCGGCACGACCTGGCACGCCGCCGGGCTGGTCGGGCAGATGCGGCCCAACCGCAACATGACGCGGATGAGCCGCTACGGAATCGAGCTCTACGCCACGCTCGAAGCCGAAACCGGACTGGCCACCGGCTGGAAGCAATGCGGCAGCGTCAACGTCGCGGCCACGCCCGAGCGAATGAAAGTGCTGCGCCGGCAGCTTGCCCTGGCGCGCAGCTTCGGCGTCGAGTGCGAAGAGATCAGCCCGGCCCGCGCCGGCGATCTGTTTCCCGTGATGCGCACCGACGATCTCGCCGGTGCGATCTGGATCCCCGGCGATGGCAAGGCCAACCCGGCAGACCTCACGATGTCGCTCGCGAAAGGCGCGCGCCAGCGTGGCGTGAAGATCGTCGAAGGCGCGGAAGTCGTCGCCGTGTCGACCGCGACGCAGGGCTCGCGCCGGCGCGCGACCGGCGTGCGCGTCCGGCACGAAGGCGAAGAGATCGAGATCGCGTGCGAGTCCGTGATCAACTGCGCCGGCCAGTGGGCTCGCCAGTTCGGCGCCCTGGCCAGCGTCAGCGTGCCGCTCTGGTCGGCCGAGCACTTCTACATCGTCACCGACCGCATCGAAGGCGTTCATCCGATGCTGCCGGTGATGCGCGATCCCGACGGCTTCATCTACTACAAGGAAGAGGTCGGCGGCCTGGTCATGGGCGGCTTCGAGCCCGTGGCCAAGCCCTGGACCGTCGACCCGATCCCGGCGACTTTCCGCTTCGAGCTGCTCGGCGAGGACTGGGACCAATTCGAGCCGCTCATGAAAGCCGCCCTGCACCGCACGCCCTGCCTCGAGACGGCGCAGGTCAAGATGCTGCTCAACGGCCCGGAAAGCTTCACGCCCGACGGCAATTTCATCCTCGGCGAAGCGCCCGAGCTCGGCCACTACTACGTCGCCGCGGGCTTCAATTCGGCGGGCATCGCCAACTCTGGCGGCGCCGGCCGGCTGATCGCGGAATGGGTGATCGCAGGCAGCCCGCAGAGCGATCTGTCCGATGTCGACATCCGCCGCTTCGGCCCGTTCATGGCCAATCGAAAGCTCCTTTCCGAGCGCACCGGCGAGACACTCGGGCTGCACTACGCGATGCGCTGGCCGCGCCAGGAGCTCGAGTCGGCGCGGCCGCTGCGCACGTCGCCGCTGTACGACCTGCTGGCCGCGAAGGGCGCCGTGTTCGGCGCGAAGAACGGCTGGGAGCGCGCGAACTATTTCGTTCGCGCCAACATGGCGCGCGATCCGAAGGAACCCAGGCGCGTGCACCCGCACACGCTCGACAAGCCGCACTGGCTGCCCGACGTGATCGCCGAGCAGCGTGCCACGCGCGAAGCGGTCGCGCTCTACGACCAGACCTCCTTCGGCAAGCTGCTGCTGCAGGGCCACGACGCGCTGGCCGTGCTCGAGCGACTGTGCAGCAACGTCATCGACGTGGCGCCGGGACGCATGGTCTACACCGCCCTCCTCAACGAGCGCGGCGGCTTCGAGAGCGATCTCACGATCACGCGGCTCGGTGTCGAAAGCTTCCTGCTCGTCACCGGCGCCGCGCAGCCGACCCGTGACGCCGACTGGATCGCCCGCCATACGCGGGCCGATGAGTCGGCGATGCTGACCGACGTGAGTGCCATGACCGCGGTGCTCTCGTTGATGGGCCCGAACGCCAGGGCCTTGCTCGCCCGCGCCGGCGCGCCCGGTACCGGGGCGCAGCTGGATCCCGGCCGGCTCAGGTTCTCGCACACGGCCGACATCGACGTCGGCTTCGCCCGCGTGCGCGCCGCGCGCATGAGCTATGTCGGCGGGCCGGGCTTCGAGCTCTACGTGCCGATCGAAATGGCACGCCACGTCTACCTCGCGTTGCACGAGGCCAGCGAAGGCCTCGGCCTCGCAGACGCCGGGTACTACGGGCTCGATGCCCTGCGCATCGAGGCAGGCAGGCGTGCCTGGGGCGCGGAGCTCGGACCCGACGAGACACCGTTCGAGGCGGGAACTATGTTCGCCGTCAAGCTCGACAAGACCGCCGACTTCATCGGCCGAAGCGCCCTGTTCGCTCGCCGCGACCAGCCCGCGGCCAAGCGCCTCGTGAGCCTCGTCTTCGAATCGCCCGATGCCTACGCATGGGGCGGCGAGGCGCTCAGCCTCGGCGGCGAAGCGGCTGGAGAGATCACATCGGCTGGGTGGAGTCCGAAGGCTGGCGCCTGCGTCGCGCTGGCCTACCTGCGCGGCGCGGCGGCGGCCCGGCCGCACGCGGGAACGCCGGTCGAGGTGGATCTGTGGGGCGAGCGCGTCATGTCCAAGGCATGGGACGATGCCGCTCGCGCACAACGAACGCCGTGACCGAACCGCAGGACTTCTCGCTCCGCCAGATCGCCATCCCCGCGTTCGGCCCCTCGCTCCTGTTCGGCCTGGGCGAGGGCGCGATCCTGCCGATCGTCGCGCTGAGCGTTCGCGACATGGGCGGCTCGGTCGCACTGGCCGCGCTGATGGTGACGCTGATCGGCATCGGCTCGCTGGTCACCAACCTGCCGGCTTCGTTCCTGACCACGCGTTACGGCGAGCGCTGGGCGATCGTCGGCGCCGGCGTCTGGTGCGCGATCGCGATGGCGATCTGCATGCTCGTCCACCACCTCGCGGCGTTCGCGCTCGGCGTGTTCATGATCGGCATGGCCGGCGCGGTGTTCGGACTCGCCCGGCAAAGCTATCTCACCGAGGCCGTGCCATTCCACTATCGCGCGCGCGCCTTGTCGACGCTGGGCGGCGTGATGCGGATCGGCCTGTTCATCGGGCCCTTCATCGGCGCGGCGGTGATCCCGTTCGCCGGCTTGTCGGGCTCGTATGGCGTGGGCGTCGTGGCGCTCGTTCTCGCTGCCTTGCTCGCTGTCGGCATGCCCGAGTTGCCGGGCGACCATCGCGCCACCGTCGTGACGTCCGAGCCCGCGTCTCGTCCCCCGACGATCCGGTCGGTGACCAGCGGCCACGCGAAGATCTTTCTCACCGTCGGCATCGGCGCCCTGCTCGTCAGCGCGGTGCGCGCATCGCGCCAGGCGGTAGTCCCGCTCTGGGCCGAACACATCGGCCTCGACGCGGCAACCACTTCGCTGATCTACGGCCTGGCCGGCGGCATAGACATGCTGGTTTTCTATCCGGCCGGCAAGGTCATGGACAAGAAGGGCCGCAACTGGGTCGCCGTGCCGTCGATGCTGCTGATGGGCGCGGCCTTGATGGCGATGCCGTTCACCCACGGCGCCAAGACGCTGCTGCTGGTGTCGGTGCTGATCGGCTTCGGCAACGGCATCGGCTCGGGAATGATCATGACCCTGGGCGCCGACTACTCGCCCAACGCCGGACGCGCCCACTTCCTTGGCGTCTGGCGATTGATGTCCGACCTCGGTTCGACAGGTGGCCCGGCGATGCTCGCCGGCGTGACCGCCCTGCTCTCGCTCGCGCTCGGTATCTGGTGCACCGGCCTGATCGCGTTCATGGCCGGCGCCGTGCTCTGGTACTGGATCCCGCGCACCGCGAAACGGCCGCGCGATCAGGACCCGGGCAACTCCTTCCGCCAGGCTTCGTAGCGCGCCTTGGTCGCCGCGTCGGCCGGATAGAGGCCGGGCAGCGGCACGCCGGACTCCACCTCGCGCATGATCCAGCCCTCGAGCCGTTCCTGCTCGAGCGAGCTCTCGAGCACCTCGTCGAGCAGCGCCGCTGGAATGACGACCGCGCCGTCGCCATCGGCAACGATCACGTCGTTGGGCAGCACCGCGACGCCGCCGCAGCCGACCGTCTCCTGCCAGGCGACGAAGGTCAGACCTGCCACCGACGCCGGTGCCGCCGTGCCCTGGCACCACACCGGAAGACCGGTTGCGAGCACGCCGGCGAGGTCGCGCACGACGCCGTCGCTGACCAGCGCAGCGACGCCGCGCTGAGCCATGCGCGCGCAAAGGATGTCGCCGAAGATGCCGGCGTCGGTCGTGCCCATGGCA
>JBDTNU010000280.1:0-5355 GCA_039933535.1 Caldimonas sp.
GGCGGTATCGGCCAGCAGCTGCTTGAGCGCGGTCCGGTTTTCGGCGTCGAACACTGCATCGACGTTTGCCGATGTGCGGTTCACGTTGGCCAGCACGGTCGTGAGGACGTCTTCGAGGCGCGCGCTCAACGAAGGTTTTGAGCGGATGAGCGGCACCGGCACCTCGTCGGTTGCTAGCAACGGTGCAGAACCGACGCTGCCGCCGCTGAGCTCGACATAGGAAATGCCGGTCAGGCCCTGGCTCTTCAGCACCGCCTCGGTGTCCTGCTTCACCGGCGTCCCGTGCTCGATCTGGAACTTCAGCAGGACCTGGCGCGAGTTCTGCGGGTCGATCGCGATCCCGCTCACCTTGCCGACGTCGACGCCCAGGTACTTGACTGGCGCGGCGATGCTCAGGCCGGCGACCGATTCCTTGATGATCGACTGGTACGGGTCGTATTTCTTCTGCGTGCTGATGCCCGCGGCAAGCCACAGCACCGCGACGACTAGCGCGGCACCCAGACCGAGCACGAAGACTCCGACGAGCGTGTAGTTCACTTTGTCGTCCACGCCCGCTCCTTCCCGGGTTCGCGCGGGTGCTCGGCGCCATGCACCTGCGCAGCCTTAGGGTCCGTGAAATAGGCGCGCACGATTGGATGCGCATCGTGCGAAAGCTCCTCCATCGAACCGGTCGCCAGCACCCGGCCTTCGCCCAGCACGGCGACTCGATCGCTGACTTGCCAGAGCAGATCGAGGTCGTGCGTGACCATCACGACCGTCAGGCCGTAGAGCGCGTGGGTGCGCAGGATCAGCTCGTCGACACCGGCCGAACTGGCGGGGTCCAGCCCGGAGGTGGGCTCATCCAGGAATAGCAACTCGGGATCGAGCGCCAGCGCCCGCGCCAGAGAAGCGCGCTTCAGCATGCCGCCGCTCAGCTCGCCGGGGCTCTTCAGGCCGGCGTCGGGCGGGAGGCCCGTTTGCGACAGCTTCCATTCGGCGATGTCGTCGATCAGCGTTCCGTCGAGACTGCTGTGCTCGCGCAGCGGCAGGCCGACGTTCTCGCGCACATTGAGTGAGCTGAACAGGCCGCCGTGCTGGAACATCACGCCCCAGCGCTGGCGCAACTCTCGGGCCTCGGCATCGGTGAGCGTGGCGATGTCCTGGCCGAACAGGCGGATCGTTCCCGAGGTGGGCCGCTGCAGCAGGATCATTTCGCGCAACAAGACCGACTTGCCCGAGCCGCTGCCGCCGGCGATGGCGAAGATTTCGCCCCTGCGCACGTCGAGATTGAGGTCGGCATGCACCTCATGGCTACCGAATCGCGTGCAGACCTTCTTCATCTCGATCACCAGGTCGGGTGCACCCGCGGCAGCGGCCATGTCACAGATCCAAGATGCTGAACACCACCGAGAACAGTGCGTCGGCCACGATCACAAGAAAGATCGATTGCACAACCGCCAGCGTCGTCTGTCGGCCGACGCTGTCGGCGCTTCCGCGGGTGCGAAAGCCCTGGAAGCAGCCGATGAGGGCGATGATGAATGCGAACACGAGAGACTTGCCGATGCCGATGAGCAGCGTGGCGCCCTGCATTTCCTGGCCGAAGCGATCGCCGAATTCCCGGAATCCGATATCGAGCTGCGAACGCGCCATGACCATGCCTCCGAAAACGCCCGCGATGTCGGCGAACAGGGTCAGCAACGGCAAGGCGATGGCCAAGGCAAGGATCTTGGGCAGCACCAGCAACTCGATTGGCTCGATGTCGATCGTGCGCATCGCATCGACCTCCTCGGTCACGACCATGGTGCCGATCTCCGCGGCATAGGCCGAGCCGGAGCGGCCCGCGATAATGATGGCGCTGATGAGCGGCGCGAACTCGCGCAGCATGGCATAGCCGACCAGATCAACGACGAAGATATTGGCGCCGTAGTGCCTGAGCTGGTCCGCGCCCTGGTATGCGACGACGACACCGAGCAGGAACGACGTCAGCCCGACGATCGGCAGCGCGTCGAAGCCGCCGATCTGGATATTGCGCAGCACGGTGCGCCAGCGTATGCGTTGCGGTCGGGCCAGCAACGGCAGCGCCTTCATCGCCGTCTCGCCCACAAAGCCGAGCAACGCGAGCGACTGCTGCATGACGCTTGCGGCGGCGTGACCCGCGGCCTGGAGCTTCGACACCTGCGGTACCGGCGGCATGTTCTGCGCGGCGTGCTGCATTACCAGTTCCATCAGGGTCCGCCAACGCGGCGGCCAGTTACGCAAGCTCGCTGTGGCGCCGTGGCTGCCGAGCCAGCGCTTGAGAACCCAGGCGCCGGCGCTGTCGACGGCTTCGAGGCCGGAGCCGTCAAGAACAACTGCGCCACGAACTGGCGCGACAGTCGTCAGTGACTTCGGAAGGCCGCCCAGACCGGCCACAGTCCAACTGCCTGCGAGAGTCCACTCGTCCGGCGTCGGCTGGCTGATGGTGGCGGCGGCGGGAGTTGGCATTCAGCATGGGAGCATCGCTTCCGAGCCGGCCTCCGTCTGTCTGCCAGCGCACCATGGCGCACCGGCTCTTGTCTGCCGTCGGTCATCTGTCGGGGATTGATCGCCGCATTGCTCAAACGAATAGCGCGCCATCAGATTGAAGCGCGACAGCGTGCCGCTGTCGCCGGCAAAGGTCATTCGCTGGCCGTAGATGTATTCAGCGCCCAGCTCGACGCCTTTGAGAGGCGCATAGATCATGTTGAGGAACACCTCCTGCAGGCGGCGGTTGTCGACCGCGACGGGTTCATCGCGGAAAGCAGGATAGAAATAGCCGAGCGCTCCAAACGCGGCAACAAGATAGCCCACGTTGCCGATCCAGGCGCTGACCCAGTAACCCCAGGCCGAGTTGAAGCCGACATACTCGCCCGAGAGAGCCCGGGCCTGCGCAGGGAGAGCGTCTGGTACACGCGAGCCAGCATGAGCATGCCAAACCACTGATCGACCAGCCGATCAGGATCGCTCCCGCTCCGGCGCCTGACGCCATGTTCTGCGGCAGACCGAAGATGCCGCTGCCGAGGATTGATCCCACCACCAACGCCGCCAGCAGCCCGAGGCCGAGCTTCCTCGACGCGCGCACCGCCGTCGGGGCGGCTTCCGCTGAAGCCCCCCGAGGGCAATGGACTGATTCATCGACGCGCCCGATGCACGAATCGCCTCAAGGCATGATCACGAGATCGTTGCGAACCGACGTGACGCCTGGCGCACCCCACGCAGCCGACACAGCCTCGTCGCTCTCCGCCCACGACGCAACGCTGCCGCTGAGCGTGACCTTGCTGTCGTGCGTGCCCACCGTGATGCGGCGCGCCTCGATGTCGGCATTACGCCGAAACGCGTCTTCGATCTTGGTCTTGACGTCGATCCATTTGACCGACGGCTTGATGGTCACGTTGTTGCTGACGGCGATGACGCCCATCAGGTAGCGCACGCAGCGCTCGGCGGCATCCTTCTGGTACTGCCAATCGACCTTGCCTTCGAGCGTGACCCAGCCATCCTTGACGACGACCTTGACTTTGTCTTCCGGCACCTCGTAGTCCCACTTCAAGGCGTTGAGCGCGGCGGTGGCCACGTCCTGGTCGGTTCGCTTGGCCGAGCCGATAAGCTCGACCATGATGTCGTTGGCCGTGCCCTTGACGCCATAGACGCCCTTGGCCGCATCTTCGGCCGCAGTCTTTTCTGCGTAGTGGGCGACTTGGCCGGTCAGCGTGACGACGCCGTCCTTCGCCGCCACACCGATATGCGCAGCGTTCACGCTGGGCCACCATTTCAGCTCTTGCGAGACATCGCTCTGCAGTTCGGTATCGGTCTTCATTGAATAGCTCCATCGCAGGACTGGTTGAAAAAGCCCCCGAGACGCTCCTGCTCGTTGCGCAGTGCGGAGGCCGTATCGAAGCCGCTCGACTTCGAGCGCCAGCGCAGGTTATGCGTCCGACCGGCGACGGTCTGTGCGCTGCCACACGTCCATCGCAGGGCGATATCGCAGGCGGTGCGGAAAAGATTTCGGGGGTCAGAGGGTTGTGCCGAACAAGGCGCCCGCGCCCGCGGTCACGCCGATCGCGAGCGCACCCCAGATCAAGACGCGCCATGCGCCTTGCAGGAGACTCGCGCCCCCTGCCTTCGCTGCGGTCGCGCCGAGGCAAGCAAGAAAGAGCAGGGACGTCGCCATCAGCCACGGCAGGAGCAACTGAACGGGCGCCCAGACCGTCACGATCAAGGGAAGCGCGGCGCCGGCTCCGAAGCTGGCGGCGGAAGCGAGCGCCGCTTGAACCGGCTTGGGCTGCAAGCGCTCCGAGAGCCCCAGCTCGTCGCGCGCATGTGCTCCCAGCGCGTCGTGGAGCATCAGTTGTTTCGCGACTTGCTGCGCGAGCGCCGTCTCCACGCCCCGATGGACATAGATGGCTGCCAGCTCACGCTCTTCGCCGTGCGGGTTCACAGTCAGTTCGCTTCGCTCGCGCGAAATGTCAGCGGACTCTGTGTCGGCCTGCGAATGCACGGAGACGTACTCTCCTGCCGCCATCGACATCGCGCCAGCGACGAGACCCGCCAAACCCGTGGTGAGAAGAACGCCATGACTGGCGTGCGCCGCGGCCACGCCGGCAATCATGCTGGCGGTGGAGATGATGCCGTCGTTGGCACCGAGGACCGCGGCCCGCAGCCATCCAATGCGCTCGGTACGATGAGCTTCGGCGTGACGACGCAATGCCTTCATCCGAAGTACCAAGAGTTCGATGGCATTGTCGACACGGCGTGATCCGCCAAGTTGGTTTCACCCAGAGCGTTGCAATAGTCGTCTATGTCTTGCAGCGCACAGACGGAGTCCGGCTGAGCACGAAGTTTGTGGCCGGCACTCCCTCCGCGGTTGCACGCGTGAGACGGACCCAGTGAAGGCGAGGAGTCCGTCGGCACCGACTTATCGAGTCGCTCGCAGGTATGCACGTACGGTCAACGACCGGCAGCAAACCTTTGCATCAGGGTGACAAGGAGTCCGTCCGCTCAGACTGCTTCCCTATCCGGCAGCAGGCGGTCGTACTCCTTCTTCACCACGGCGTAGCACTCGCAGCTCCGCTTCTCGAGCCCGGGTCGGTCCAGCACCTTGATGTGGCCGCGGGCATAGGAAATCAGTTTGGCCTTCTGCAGTTTGAGGGCGCCCTCGGTCACGCCCTCGCGGCGCACGCCGAGCATGTTGGCGATGAGTTCCTGCGTCATTACCAGCTCCTTGCCCCGAAGACGGTCGAGACTCAGCAGCAACCAGCGACAGAGCTGCTGATCGAGGGAATGATGGCGATTGCAGACTGCGGTCTGCGCCATCTGCGTCATCAGCGCCGCCGTATATCGCAGCAGCAAATGCATCACGGG
>JBDTNU010000281.1:0-5350 GCA_039933535.1 Caldimonas sp.
TCGTGGTGTTGTTGGCCTCGTCGAGCATGCGCGCCTTCGACTTGCCGAAGCTGAACGCGCCGCCCTTGCCGCCGCCCTGCATCTGGCGCATGAAATAGATCCAGACGCCGATCAGCAGCAGGATCGGGCCCCAGGAAGCGAGGATCGAGAGCAGGAACGAAGGCTCTTCGCGCGGCTTGACGTCGAACTTGACGTTGTTGTTGATCAGGTCGCCGACCAGGCCGCGATCGAGGTAGGTCGCCGTCGTGCGCAGTTCCTTGTCATCGTTGGTCTTGGCGCGGATCTCGGTCGAGCCGCCCGGACCCTCTTGCAGCGTGACGCTGCGAACGCGCTTGCCGCGAACCTCTTCAAGAAAATCCGAATAGCCGATCGCGCCGCTTTGCGCCCCGGTCCGCTCGAATTGCTTGAATACGGTGAAAAGAACCAGCGCGATCACGAGCCAGACCGCTACCTTCGAAAACCATTGATTGTTCACCGTGACTCCAATTCAAGGGGGTTAGCGAGAACGCCGGGCCGAGCCCGGACACCGCTACCCACGGCATCTGCGGACGATTTTAGTCCACGCAAGCCCGCTCCGCAGGCTCTTCACCGCCCTCGAAAAAGGGCTACGCGTGAATATCGGCGCCGAATGCGCGCGGCTTGAGACCGATACCCACGATAAAGGTTTCGGCGGATTTTGCCCGGGAGGCTTTCGGTTTGATTGGTTTGACGGTCCGAAACTCCGTCTTGAAGCGCTTCACGAGCTGGCTGTAGCCGCTGCCGTGGAACACCTTGCATACCAGCGCGCCGTCGGCAACGAGATGGGCGCGGGCGAATTCGATCGCCAGCTCCACCAGCTCGGTCATGCGCGCGCCGTCCGCCGAGGCGATGCCCGAGAGATTGGGGGCCATGTCGGAAAGCACGACGTCGACCCGCCGGGTGCCGACCCGTGCTTCCAACTCGGCCAGCACCGCGCTCTCGCGAAAGTCACCGTGGATAAATTCCACGCCGTCGACCGGCTCGAGCTCTAGCATGTCGAGGGCGATGATCGTTCCCTGCAGGGGCCCGGCAGCATCGACGTCGGCACTTGCGCCCCGCCCGAACTTGCGCCGTACGTACTGGCTCCAGGCGCCGGGTACGGCGCCGAGGTCGACGACGAGCTGTCCCGGCCGCAGAAGGTGCAGCTGCTCGTCCATCTCCTTGAGCTTGTAGGCGGCGCGAGCCCGAAATCCTTCTTTCTGCGCGAGCTTGACGTACGGGTCGGTCAGGTGATCGTGCAGCCACGCCTTGTTCAGCTTCTTGCCCTTGCCCCGCGTCGCCATCGTTGCCGTCCCTTCGGGCGCCGATAATAGGCGCGTGCCTGCCCTCTTCCTGACTCCCGCCCAGCGGAAACAAAAACGGGCCGAAGCCCATCACCTCGACCCGGTGGTAGCGATCGGAGCCGAAGGCGCCACCGCCGCCGTGCGGCGCGAGATCGACACCGCGCTCTGCGTTCACGGCTTGATCAAGGTGCGGGTCTTTTCGGACGATCGCGACAGCCGCGAAGCGCTGTTCGGTGAGCTGAGCGCGGCGTTCGACGCCGCACCGATCCAGCACATCGGCAAGCTACTGGTGTTCTGGCGCGAGCCTCGCCCGAAGGAAAAGAACGAGCGCGAAGGCCGCATGCCGGGGCCCAAGGTCGTCAAGGTGCTGAAATTCTCGAAGAGCGGCAATCACCGGCCGCAGGTCAAGAAGGTCAAGGTCCTTGGAAACATGCGATTGGCCGCCGGTGGCGAGCTCAAGCGCGCGCGGAAGCGCACCACGAGCGTCAAGAAGCTGCAGCAGGACTGAGCGTCAGCGCGGCGGCGCCGAGAGGCGCCACGCCAGAACGGCGACGATCGCCAGCCTGGCGACGAAGAATGCCGAGGTGATCGCGTGCAGCGCGCCGAACGACAACGAGCCCCGGCCGGCACGCGCCTCCTCGATCATCGGCAGCAGGGCGTAGTAGCCGACCACGATGCATAGCAGCGCAGCGAGGGCGAGGCCGAATTCGAGGCTGAACCGGGAGCCGCGGCCGCGCTCGGCACGATCGCGTCCGAGCTGCAGTCCGACCAGCACGAGCCCAGCGCCGACGACGATGCCGATCGTCGCATCGAGCGAGAACAGCCGCGCCGCGACCCGTCCGGCGTCGGCACGCGGCAACGTCGCGAAGAGGACCGACGCGGCGATCACGCCGAGGCCGATCATCACGCCGGCCCAGGCCCCGGCGATCCAGGCGCCGAGCCGGCCGAGCGCCACGGCTTTCACGCGTATCGCACGCCCATGATCTCGTAGCTCTTCGGGCCCGACGGCGCCTGCACTTCGGCGATGTCGCCCATTTCCTTGCCGATCAGGGCGCGCGCGATCGGCGAGCTGATCGAGATCAGGCCCTGCTTCAGGTCGGCTTCGTCATCGCCGACGATCTGGTAGGTGACCTTGGCGCCCGACTCTTCTTCTTCGAGATCGACGGTCGAGCCAAACACGACGCGCCCTTCGGCATCGAGGGTCGAAGGGTCGATGACCTGCGCCGCAGCCAGCTTGCTTTCGATCTCGAGGATTCGGCCTTCGATGAAGCCCTGCTTGTCCTTGGCCGCTTCGTATTCGGCGTTCTCCGACAGATCGCCCTGAGCGCGTGCTTCGCTGATCGCCTGGATCACGGCGTGGCGCTCGACCGACTTGAGCCGGGCGAGCTCTTCCCTCAACTTCTCGGCACCGCGTCGGGTGAGCGGAATCGTCGCCATCGTCGAACCTCGAAAGACAAAAAAACAAGCCGCCGCGGGAGCTTCCGGCGGCGGCGCTGGGTTGGCTTCAGTTTAGTGCAGTTCCGCGTGCAGCTCCTGCAAAGACACTACGGAAAGGTCATCGCGATGCTTCATTCCTTCGACCGCGGCCTCGCAGCCAGCCATGCTGGTGTAGTAGGTGACGCGATGCGCGAGCGAGGCCTGACGGATGTGGCGTGAATCGGCGATCGCGGTGCGCGTCTCGTCGACGGTCGTGAAGACCAGCTGGATCTCGCCGGCCTTCAGCATGTCGACGATGTGCGGCCGGCCGTCCTTGACCTTGTTGACGGCACGAACCGGCACGCCGGCCTCGACGATCGCGGCCGCGGTGCCCTTGGTCGCGACGAGCTGGAAGCCGAGCTCGTGCAGGTCGCGTGCGACGACCACGGCGCGCGCCTTGTCGCCGTTCTTCACGGTGATGCAGACCGTG
Organism: Caldimonas sp.; assembly: GCA_039933535.1. Lineage (GTDB taxonomy): Bacteria > Pseudomonadota > Gammaproteobacteria > Burkholderiales > Burkholderiaceae_C > Schlegelella_A. The sequence continues at coordinate 3,208 of JBDTNU010000281.1, forward strand.
CCCTTGGTCGGCAGGCGCGAGCCAGCGCCGAGCTGGCTCTTCAGCATCGCTTCGCCGAAGGTCCGGCCGACGCCCATCACCTCGCCGGTCGAGCGCATTTCGGGACCGAGGATCGGATCGACACCGGGAAACTTGTTGAACGGAAAGACCGCTTCCTTGACCGAGAAGTAGGCGGGAATCACCTCGCCGCGGACGAGCTTCTGCGCGCCGAGCCTTTGCCCGACCATGCAGCGCGCGGCGATCTTCGCCAGCGGCTGCGCGGTCGCCTTCGACACGAACGGCACGGTGCGCGAGGCACGCGGATTGACCTCGAGCACGTAGACGACGGCCTGGCTGCCGTCGCCGCCGATATCGCCCTGGATCGCGAACTGCACGTTCATGAGACCCACGACCTTGAGCGCTTTCGCCATCAGCGTGGTCTGGCGGCGCATCTCGTCCTGCAGGCCCTTGGGCAGCGAGTACGGCGGCAGCGAGCACGCCGAGTCGCCCGAGTGGATGCCCGCCTGCTCGACGTGCTCCATGATGCCGCCGATCATCACGTCCGCGCCGTCGCTGATGCAATCGACGTCGACTTCGATCGCGTCGTCGAGGAAGCGGTCGAGCAGCACCGGCGACTTCTCGCTCACCTTGACCGCCTCGCGCATGTAGCGCTCGAGGTCCTTGTCGCCGTGCACGATCTCCATGGCGCGACCGCCGAGCACGTAGCTCGGTCGCACGACCAACGGGTAGCCGATTTCCTGCGCCAGAAGCAAAGCTGCCTCTTCGGTGCGCGCGGTGCGGTTCGGCGGCTGCCTGAGGCCGAGCTCGTGCAGCAGCTTCTGGAAGCGCTCGCGGTCCTCGGCGATGTCGATCGAATCGGGCGACGTGCCGACGATGGGCACGCCAGCCCTTTCGAGCTCGAGCGCGAGCTTGAGCGGCGTCTGCCCGCCGTACTGGACGATCACACCGTACGGTTTTTCCTTGGCGACGATCTCGAGCACGTCTTCAAGCGTCACGGGCTCGAAGTAGAGGCGATCCGAGGTGTCGTAGTCGGTGGAGACGGTCTCCGGGTTGCAGTTGACCATGATGGTCTCGTAGCCGTCTTCGCGCATCGCGAGCGCAGCGTGGACGCAGCAGTAGTCGAATTCGATGCCCTGGCCGATCCGGTTCGGCCCGCCACCCAGGACCATGATCTTCTTGCGATCCGTGGGCGCAGCCTCGCACTCCTCGTCGTAGGTGGAGTACATGTAGGCGGTCTGGGTCGCGAACTCGGCGGCGCAGGTATCGACGCGTTTGTAGACCGGCCGCACGTCCTGCGCATGACGCTGCGAGCGCACCGCGGACTCGCTCGTACCGAGCAGTCGCGCCAGGCGCCGGTCCGAGAATCCCTTGGCCTTGACGTAGCGCATCTCGGCGACCGACAGGCTCTCGATGCCGCGTCCGCCGAGCGCCTTCTCGGTCGCGACGATCTCCTCGATCTGCGCCAGGAACCAGGGATCGATCGCCGTCTCTTCGAAGACCTCGGCCGCGCTCATGCCGATCCTGAAGGCGTCGGCGACGAACAGGATGCGCTCCGGTCCGGCCTCGCCGATCTCCTGGACGATCTCTTCGCGATCGCTGCTGCGCTCGCTGAAGCCGTCGATTCCGGTCTCGAGCCCGCGCAACGCCTTCTGCAGGCTTTCCTGAAAGGTGCGACCGATCGCCATCACTTCCCCCACCGACTTCATCTGCGTGGTCAGGCGTGAATCGGCGGCGGGGAATTTCTCGAACGCGAAGCGCGGAATCTTGGTCACGACGTAGTCGATCGAGGGCTCGAAGCTCGCCGGCGTGGCACCGCCCGTGATGTCGTTCTTCAGCTCGTCGAGCGTGTAGCCGACCGCCAGCTTCGCGGCGACCTTCGCGATCGGAAAGCCGGTCGCCTTCGAGGCGAGGGCCGATGAACGCGAGACGCGCGGATTCATCTCGATCACGACCATCCGGCCGTCCTTCGGATTGACCGCGAACTGCACGTTCGAGCCGCCGGTCTCGACGCCGATCTCGCGCAGGATCGCGATCGACGCGTTTCGCATCAGCTGGTATTCCTTGTCCGACAGCGTCTGCGCCGGCGCCACCGTGATCGAGTCGCCGGTGTGGATGCCCATCGGGTCGAGGTTCTCGATCGAGC
>JBDTNU010000282.1:0-5333 GCA_039933535.1 Caldimonas sp.
GGCACGGCGGTGGCACGCTGGCGGACCTGGTAGCCGCGGCGGGCGATCCAGATCAGCGCCAGCGCAAAGGCCAGCATCACGCCGATCGGCCACCAGGTCGGCTTGTTCCATTCCTTCTGCTTCGCGACGCGTACCGCTGGATCGACGCGGTAGTACTTTGCCCGGTCGTTCATGAGGATGCTCGGCTTGCCGTTGTAGACCCACTGCTGGAAAGCCTGGCCGCCCCAGGGAAAGTAGCCGAACGACCAGACCGCGTCACGTTGCAGGATTGCGACCATCTGATCGATCACCTCCTGCTTCTTCGCGCCGTCGTCGAGCGTCTTCAGCTGTTCGTATAGCTTGTCGTACGCCGGGTTCTCGTAGTTGGAGACGTTTTCGCCGTTCGACTTTGACTTGGCGTTGGGACCGTACAGCAGGAACAGGAAATTCTCGGCGTCCGGGTAGTCGGCGAGCCATCCGTACCAGTAGATCTGGTGCTTGCCCTTCAGGGTCTTGTCCTGGAACTGGTTGAAGTCGGTGGCGCGGATCTCGAGCTGGATGCTGAGCTTGGCGAACTGGCGCACCATCCAGTCGTTCTCGGTCTTGATCTCGGGAGTGACGGAGCGATTGAAGTCGTAGTTGAGCACCAGTGGCTGGCCGGTCTTTTCGTCGCGGCCATCGGGATAGCCCGCTTCGGCGAGGAGCTTTTTCGCATCGTCGATGGATCGGCGTACGACCTTGCCGTTCTCGACCTTGTGCGTCACCGGATCGTGGAAGTCGCCCTTGCCCTCGCGCGAGCCGAACAGCCCCGGCGGCAGGGGGCTGTGCGCGGCGACGCCGCCCTTGTTGAGGAAGATCTGTCCGTAGCCTTCCTCCCAGTCGATCGCGATCGAAATCGCCTGACGCAACTTGCGGTGCCGGTCCTCATCGGCTGGCGTCTTGCCACGGCCGACCACCGGGTCGAGCATGTTGAAGCCGATGTACCAGTTGGTGATGTCGGTGGTGACCGGAAACTTGTAGCCGCGCTCGTCGAACTTGCGTTTGACCTCGTCGGAGTTGTTGGCGTCGTTGCGGAAATCGACGCCCCAGTCCGGCCGCTCGATCTCGGGCACGTCGAAGTAGCCCTGCTTGAACTTCTCCTTGCGCGGCACCTTCTCCTTTTCGATCGTCACGTAGAGCGTGTCGACGAAGGGCATGCGCTTGCCGCAGTCGGCGAGCAGGCCGGCCTTCTCGTCCTCGGGCTCGCCCTCGCAGGGATACGGCTCACCGCGAAAATTCGGGTTGCGCTTCATCACGTGGCGACGATCGCGAACGAACTCGGTCATCATGAACGGGCCCGTGCCGACCGGCCACTGGTTCAGCGAGAGCCCGTTGTCGCTCATGCCGTTCTGAGCGTAGAAGGCGTCGGCCTCCCACGGGATCGGCGCGACGAAGGGCATCGCCATCCAGTAGCTCCACTGCGGGTATTTGCCTTTCAGCCGGATGCGCAGCAAATGCGGATCGACCGCCTCGGCGCCTTCCAGCGGCCATTTGCGGAAGTCGAGAAAGGGCTTGTCGTGGATGTCGTCGGGCAAGCCCTTGAGCAGCTTCGCGTCTTCGACCTTCACCATCGCCGCGTAAGCCTTGAGACCGAGCACGTACTCTGCGAATACTGAATAGACCGGCGCCTCGATCCGGGTCGTGGCGTGACGCTTCAGCGCATAGACAAAGTCTTCGGCGACCAGTTCTCGCGTGCCCTGCAACTCGAAGTCCCAGGGCGAGCGCTTGTCGCCGAGTTGAGCGCGCGTCAGGTGGTGATAGAGGTACTCGCCCTGCGCGTTCTTCACGAAGGCCGGATGCGGCGCATACATGATGCCGTGCTTGATGGGGATGTCGTAGACGCTTTGGGCGATCTGCTCGGCGCCCGCATCGTCGGGCAGGCGCTGTCCGGCCTTGTCGAGGTAGTAAGGCTTGACGACTTCCGCCGCCGCCTTCGGCACCAGGGTGTAGGGACGCTTGAGATAGTGGTAGCCGTACAGCGGCTCGTAGACCTGGTAGGTGTAGGCCGCTTCCGGGTTGGTGTACGACGCGGTCGGGTCGAGGTAGCGCGGCGAGCGCTCGTCGAAGGAATAGAACAGCGTATTGGTCGCCGCCGCGCCGTCAGCGTACGGACTGTTGTTGCAAGCCGCCAGACCGAGCGTGGCAACCACCAGGGCGAGTCCCCGGGCAATGCAGGCTTGGAGGCGCGGGTTCATCGAGGCGGGATGCTACCAGCCGATGAACGCATTTCTCCCGTCGACGAGCAGCTGCACGCGTGCCCCCACGGGCATCGTCACCTTGGTGGCGACGTGGCCGAAAGGCAGGCCGGTGAGGATCGGCGTCCTGGTTGCGGCGCGCGCGCGGGCGATCGCGGTCGCCATGGAATAACCGCGGTCGTTAGGCGACTTCTTCCAGGCCGTGAAGGCGCCCAGAACGACGGCGCGCTGGGCGTCGAGCACGCCCGCCTGCTGCAGCTGCAGCAGATTGCGCTCGACGCGGTACGGGTGCTCGTTGACGTCCTCGAGAAACAGGATGCCACCCTTGATGCGCGGAAAGTGCGGCGTGGCGAGCAGCGAATTGACGACGCAGAGGTTGCCGCCCCAGAGCGTGCCGCGCGCCTCGAGCCCGTCGAATCCCGCTTCGGTGCGAAAGCCGACCGCTTCGAGCTCGCCCGACATCGCTTCGACGAAGCACGCCTGGGTGACGTCGTCGACGCCCCCGTCGCTGTCGCTTCTGCCGAAGTCTTCGCAGGCGAGCGGCCCGGCCCAGGTCACGGCGCCGGGAGCGCGCGCGAGCAGCCCGAGCTGCAGCGAGGTCATGTCGCTCATGCCGACCCAGCGCGTTCCGGACGCCACGCTTTTCGCGATCTGCTTCCAGTCGATGCCGTCGAGAAGACGAGTCAGGCCGTAACCGCCACGGGTGGCCATCGCGACGCTTGGCCGCGCTGCCGCGATGCGATGCAGTGCGGCGAGCCGGGCGTCGTCGGAGCCGGCGAATCGCTGCGTCTTCAGTGTCGCGGCCTCGTCGATCGCGACATCGAAGCCGAGGCGCCCCAGCCGCGTTGCGGCGCGACGCAGCGCCATGACCGAGCGCAGCACGCCGGCCGGCGAAAACAGCAGCAGCGAGCGATCGCCGCTCATCGTTCAGGCTCGGCGTCGATCTCGAGCGATTCGCCAGTCGGAATCGGCACGGCCGGTTCTTCGAGCGGCATCGGTGTACTCGGAACCACGTGTCGCTGGCGATACTGCTCGCGCCGCTCGACGAAGAACGAACGCAGCACTTCGGCCGAGGCCTCGGCCAGGACGCCGCCGACCACTTCGGTGTGATGGTTCAGCGCCGGCGTGCCGAACACGTCGATCACCGAGCCGGCCGCGCCGGCCTTCGGGTCGGTGGCGCCGTAGACGACCCGCTTGACTCGCGCATGCAGCAGCGCCATCGCGCACATCGCGCACGGCTCGAGCGTCACGTAGACCTCGCATTCGGGCAGCCGGTAGTTGCCGAGCAGCTGCGCGGCATGGCGCAGTGCGACGATCTCCGCGTGTGCGGTCGGATCGTGGTCGGTGATCGGCCGGTTGTAGCCGGTCGCCACCACCTGGCGGCCCGTGGGCGTGTCGCGCATGACGACCGCGCCCACCGGCACCTCGCCGACGAGCCAGGCGTTGTGCGCCTGATCGAGCGCCAGCCGCATGCCGGCTTCATCGTGAGGTCCGGGCATCAGCGGTCGGCGTCGGCGTTGCGCGCCGCGCCCTGCTGAAGCGCACGCGCGATGTCGTCACGCGCCTTTTGCTCGATGCTCGCCGCCTGGCCGGCAACGGTCAGGCCACTGGCCTCGGCCGTCGTTGCCGTTGCCTGGCTTGCCGAGTCGGACTGGCCAGCGGCAAGTCCGACATTGCCTGCGCGCAATTGCGTTTTGGCAAGCAGCCCGACAACCGCCAGGACGATCAGCAACGAGACCACTCCGAAGATCGCTTTGATGCTCGCCTTTCGATGCAGCGCGTGATTCGTACCGATGCTACCGCTCGGCGCCGACCTCATTCCCACTCGATCGTCGCCGGCGGCTTCGACGAGACGTCGTAGGTGACCCGATTGATGCCGCGAACTTCATTGATGATTCGCGACGACACCTTCTTCAGCAACGCGTACGGCAGCTCGGCCCAGTCGGCGGTCATGAAGTCGCTGGTCTGCACGGCGCGCAGGGCAACGACGTGCTCGTACGTGCGGCCATCGCCCATCACGCCGACGCTCTTGATAGGCAGGAATACCGCGAAGGCCTGCGAGGTCAGCTCGTACCAGGTCTTCTGGCTGACCGGATCGACCGTGTTGCGCAGCTCCTCGATGAAGATCGCATCGGCCTTGCGTAGCAGGTCGGCGTATTCGCGCTTGACCTCGCCGAGGATGCGCACGCCGAGCCCCGGTCCGGGGAATGGATGGCGATACACCATGTCGTGCGGCAGGCCGAGAGCAACGCCGAGCTCGCGCACTTCGTCCTTGAACAGCTCGCGCAAGGGCTCCAGCAGCTTGAGGCCGAGCGTCGCTGGCAGGCCGCCGACGTTGTGGTGGCTCTTGATCGAGGTCGACTTCTTCGACTTGGCCCCGCCCGACTCGACCACGTCCGGATAGATCGTGCCCTGAGCCAGCCATTTCGCCTGCTTCAGCTTGCCGGCCTCGCGCGTGAAGACCTCGACGAACTCGCGGCCGATGATCTTGCGCTTGGCCTCCGGGTCGGCCACGCCGGCGAGCTGACCGAGAAATTGCTCGCTGGCGTCGACTGCGATCACGTTGACGTGCAGCCGGTTCGCAAACATTTCCATCACGAGACGGCCCTCGTCGAGACGCAACAGGCCATGGTCGACGAAGACGCAGGTGAGGCGATCGCCGATCGCCTTGTGGATCAGCGCCGCCGCGACGCTCGAGTCGACGCCGCCGGAAAGGCCGAGGATGACCTCGTCGTCGCCGACTTGTTCGCGGATCCGGGCGACGGCCTCGTCGATGTAGTTGCCCATCACCCAGTCCGGCCTGGCACCGGCGATCTCGAGGACGAAGCGCTCGAGCATCTCGCGGCCCTTCGCGGTGTGCGTGACCTCGGGGTGGAATTGCACCGCGTAGTAGCCGCGGCTCTCGTCGGCCATGCCGGCGATCGGGCAGCTCGGCGTCGACGCCATGAGGGCAAAGCCGGGCGGCAGCTCGGTGACCTTGTCGCCGTGGCTCATCCAGACCTTGAGCATGCCGTGGCCGGCGTCGGTGGCGAAGTCCTGCAGGCCGTCGAACAGCTTCGTGTGGCCGCGCGCCCGCACCTCGGCGTAGCCGAACTCGCGATGCGTGCTCGCCTCGACCTG
>JBDTNU010000283.1:0-5322 GCA_039933535.1 Caldimonas sp.
CCGGCGACGAGATGGGCTGGTTCTGGCGCCTCGGCGACCTGCCCGACGTGCCGCATGCCACGCACCTTTCGCAGGTGCTGGCCCAGCACGAGTTCCAGGAGGCTTTCAAGAACTACCGCGATCTTCGCTATCTGGCCAAGAACCTCGACGAGTGGCGCGACAAGCTCGGCATCTTCGACGACATGCTGGCAACGCGCCGCAAGGCCTTTGCCGAGCACCTTCCGCCGGTGCAGGCCCGGGCCGGCGACACCGGCATCGAGCTGCTGCAGAAGCGCCGCGACAGCGTCGCCGACGAGCTGGCCAAGGGCGAGGAAGCGGGCGACGGGCTGGCCTTTGCAGACACCAAGGAGCTCGACCTGCTTGCGCGCGTGAAGGCGATGCGCGCCACGATCGAGACGTCCGGCGCCGACCCCGAGGTCGCGGCACTGCGCGACCGGGTTCGTCTCGCCGCGGGCGTACTCTCCTGGCAGCTCGCGCAGGAGCAGACGGCGCGAATCTGGGACATGAAGAAGGAGCTGCAGCACGTCGACGTCGAGCTGGCAGAAGTGAAGCGGCGCGATGCCGAGCTCGCTCAGGCGCAGAAGGACGAGCCCGCGCGCTTCGACGCCTTCGGCAAGCGGATCGCCGCGCTCACTCCCCTGCTGAACGTGATGATCCCGCGCGTGGCCTCGCTGTCGCGCGAGCAGCAACGCGCGGTACAGGACATCGCGATCGCCGAGCTCACGCAGCAGCAGGAACGCCTGGCCGACTACACGACGCAGGCGCGATTCGCGCTCGCCCAGCTGTACGACCGTGCCTACGCCACCAAGGAGGGCGAACGTGCGCCGGCCAAGCCCTGAGCTCGCGGCGCGGCTGGCACGCACGGGCGCCGTCGTCGGCGCGAGCTTCCTGCTCGCGTCGTGCTCGATGTTCTCGTTCTTTCGCAGCGGCCCCAAGGGCACGCCCGATAACGAGCCGACGCTGAAGACGCTGGCCGGGCGCGAGGTGACGGTCGAGAAAGACCGCAACATCGTCGTCAGCGAAGCGCAGGCGATCGACGCCTATCGCAAGTTTCTCGACATCGCGCCGAAGGCGCCGCAACGCTCCGAAGCGATGCGCCGGATCGGCGACCTCGAGATGGACCTGGCCGACAACAAGAGCGCCAACGGCAACGACGCGCCCGACTACAAGGCGGCGATCGCGCGCTACCAGGACTTCCTGAAGACCTATCCCAACGACCCGGGCAACGACCGCGTGCTCTACCAGCTGGCGCGCGCCTACGAGCAAGGCGGCGACCTGCCTACCGCCCTGAAGACGCTCGACCGGCTGGTCAAGGACTACCCGCTCAACCGGTTCCGCGATGAAGCGCAGTTCCGGCGCGGCGAGCTGCTGTTCACGGCGCGGGACTATCCGAACGCCGAGAAGGCCTTCGCCACGGTGCTGGCCGGCGGCCCGAGCGTGCCGTATCACGACCGCGCGCTCTACATGCAGGGCTGGTCGCAATTCAAGCAGGCCCGGCTCGACGACGGCCTGCGCTCGTTCTTCGCGGTGCTCGACCTCAAGGTCGCCGGCAAGAAGGGCGAAGGCGGCATCGAGACGCTGGAAGGCCTGTCGCGGCCCGACCGCGAGCTTGTCGAGGACACCTTTCGCGTCACCAGCATCAGCCTGGCCAACCTGAAGGGCGCCGAGAGCATCCCGGAATACATCGACTCGCCGGCACGGAAGAGCTACGACTTTCGCATCTACGAACAACTGGGCGAGCTCTACATCAAGCAGGAGCGGACCAAGGACGCGGCCGACACCTTCGGCCTGTTCGCGCGCCTGCATCCGCTGCACGCGCAAGCGCCGGTGCTGCAGGCGCGCGTGATCGAGATCTACGAGCGCACCGGCTTCGCCAACCTGGCGCTCGAAGCGAAGAAGGAATACGTCGCCCGCTACGGCCTGAAGGGCGAGTTCCGCAGCGCCAACCCGGAAGGCTGGGAGCGGGCTCAGCCGCTCGTCAAGACCCACCTCGCCGAGCTTGCTCGCCACTATCACGCGAGCGCGCAGAAGAGCAAGGCGACGGCCGACTACCAGGAAGCGATTCGCTGGTATCGCGAGTACCTCGAGTCCTTCCCCAACGATCCGGCGGCGGCGCAGAACAACTTCCTGCTCGCCGAGCTGCTGTTCGAGGACGCGCGCTTCGCCGAAGCCGGCGTCGAGTACGAGAAGACGGCCTACGGCTATCCGGCGCATGCCAAGAGTGCCGACGCCGGCTATGCCGCGCTGCTCGCCTATGCGCAGCAACAGAAGAAGACGGTGGCGGCCGAGGTGCCGGCCTTGCAGCGCACCAGCGTGGCGAGCGCGCTTCGCTTCGCGACGACCTATCCGACCGACGTCCGCGCCGGACCGGTGCTCGCCGATGCCGCCGAGAAGCTTTACGCGCTGCACGACGCCGAGCAGGCCGCCAGCGTCGCGCAACGCGTGCTCGACCTGCAGCCGCCGGCGGCCGACGCGCAGCGCCGCGTCGCCTGGACCGTGCTCGCGCATACCTCGTTCGAGGCCGGTGCCTTCGATCGCGCCGAGAAGGGCTACGCGGAAGTGCTGAAGCTGACGCCCGACAAGGACGCCGCGCGCAACGACCTGGTCGAGCGCCAGGCCGCGGCCATCTACAAGCAAGGCGAGCAGGCACGCGCAGCGGGCCAGGTTCGCGAGGCGGTGGGCCACTTCGCGCGGGTCGCGACGGTCGCGCCTCAATCGAGCATCCGCGCGAATGCGCAGTACGACGCGGCCGCTTCGCTGATCGCACTGAAGGACTGGGACGGCGCGACGCGCACGCTCGAAGACTTTCGCCAGCGCTTTCCCAACCACCCTCTGCAAGGCGAGGTGAGCGGCAAGCTCGCGGTCGCCTATCTCGAAAAGGGCCAGTGGGCCGGCGCCGCCGGCGAGTTCGAGCGCCTCGCGGCGGCGAGCCCCGATCCCAAGATCAGCCGCGACGCGCTCTGGCAGGCGGCCGAGTACTACGAGAAGGCCGGCGCCCGACCCGCCGCGGCCAAGGCCTACGAGCGCTACCTCGCGAAGAATCCGCAGCCGCTCGAGCCGGCCGTCGAGGTGCGCTGGCGGCTCGCGAAGATTGCCAGGGAAGACGGCAACATCGCCCGCGAAGCGTCGCTGATGAAGGACATCTTCAACGCCGACCAGAACGGCGGTGGCGCGCGCACCGACCGCACCCGCTACCTGGGCGCGACGGCAGCGCTGGCGATGGCCGAGCCGGTCGCAGCCGAATATCGCAAGGTCGCGCTGGTCGAGCCCTTGCAACGCCAGTTGCGCCTCAAGAAGACGAAGATGGAAGAAGCGCTCAAGGCCTACTCCGTCGCGGCCGACTACGGCGTCGCCGATGTCTCGACGGCCGCCACCTACCGCATCGCCACGGTCTATCGCGACATGGGCAAGGCCATGATGACCTCGGAGCGGCCGAAGAAGCTGAGCAAGCTCGAGCTGGAGCAATACAACGTGCTGCTCGAGGAACAGGCCTTTCCGTTCGAAGAGAAGGCGACCGAGCTGCACGAGGTGAATGCGCGCCGCGCCGCGACCGGCATCTACGACAAGTGGGTGCAGAGCAGCTTCGATGCACTGCGCGAGCTGCGCCCGGTGCGCTACGGCAAGGTCGAGCGCAGCGAAGGAGTGGTCGATGCGATCCGCTGAGCTCGCCTCGCGCTTCATGGCCGCCGCGCTCCTGCTCGGCGCGGCCGGATGCACGACCGTGATGGAGCCGCTCAAGGCGGTGCGCGACGCGATCATGCCGACGGCGAGCGCATCGGCGCCGGCCGCAGCGGCAAACGCATCGGGCCGCGCCGCGGCGCCTGGCGCTGCGCCGGCTGCCGCAACGGCCGCCGTGTCTACCGCCGCCCCCGCCGACGTGGCGGTCAGCGCCGAATCGCAGCGCAGCTTCGACGACGCCACCCGCGCCTTGCGCGCCGGCCAGAGCGCCGATGCGGAGCGCGGCTTTCGCAGCCTCGCCCAGGCACATCCCGAGCTCGCCGGCCCGCATGCCAACCTCGGCCTCATCTATCGGCAGGCCGGCAAGCTGCCCGAGTCCAGGAGCGAGCTCGAGAACGCGGTTCGCCTGAGTCCGAGGCAGCCGGTGTACTGGAACCAGCTCGGCGTCACGTATCGCCAGCTCGGCCAGTTCGCCAAGGCGCGCGAGGCCTACGACAAGGCGATCGCGCTCGAGCCCAACTATGCCGCCTCGATCCTCAACCTCGGCATCCTGTACGACCTCTACCTCGGCGACGGCCAGCGCGCGCTCGAGCTGTATGGCCGCTATCTGGTGCTGTCGCCGAACGGCGACGCAACGGTAACCAAATGGGTTGCCGACCTCAAGAACAGAAAGCCGGCGCCGATCACCGTGAGCCGCAAGGAGAAGCAATGAAGCCGCATCGTTTCACGGTCGCGAAATCCGGCGTTGCGCTGGCGCTTGCCTGCGCCGCCAGCGCATTCGCCGCGCCCGCGACCGCGCCTGCGCCGGCCGCTGCGCCTGCTTCGGCGCCGGCGCAGGATCGCGCCGAACTCGACCGCACCCAGATCATCGGCAATCGCGAGCTGCCCAAGGTGCTCTACATCGTGCCCTGGAAAAGGCCCTTGCCCGGCGACCTGAACGGCCGCCCGCCGGTGAGCGTGCTCGACGAAGCACTCGCACCGATCGACCGCGACGTGTTCCGGCGCCAGGTGCAGTACGACGCGCAGGCGCAAGCGCGCGCCCCGGCCGCCGAAGCCAGGCCTGCCACCAAGTGACCTTCGTTCCCTTTCACCGAATTCATCGTTTTCATCGGAGATAGCTCATGGATGCCTTCAGCACCGCCGTCAAGTTCTTCCAGGATTGCGGCTTGTTCATCTACCCGAGCGCGCTGATCATGGCGCTCGGCGTCGCGATCGCGATCGAGCGCTTCGTCTTCCTCACCAAGGCACGAAGCCAGAACCGCAAGGTCTGGGCCGAAGTGCTGCCGATGCTGCAGAAGGGCCAGTTCAAGGACGTGCAGAGCGTCACGTCGCACTCCGACGCCGCCGTCGGCAAGATCGTCAACTACGGCCTGACGCGCATGCAGAGCCCGGGCCGTCGCGAGGACTTCGACGCGGCGATGGAAGAAGGGATGATGGAAATCGTGCCGCGCCTCGAGAAGCGCACCCACTACATCGCGACCTTCGCCAACGTGATCACGCTGGTCGGCCTGCTCGGCACCATCATCGGCCTGATCAAGGGCTTCACGGCGGTGGCGCAGGTCAACCCGGCCGAGAAGGCCGAGATGCTCTCGGCCTCGATCTCGATCGCGATGAACAACACCGCGTTCGCGCTGATGGTCGCGA
>JBDTNU010000284.1:0-5297 GCA_039933535.1 Caldimonas sp.
CGGGTGCGGCCGAGGATGCCTTCGAGCGTGGGCAGGGTCCTGCCACAGCGGCACGGTCCGCCTACGGTCGCGAAATCGCCGAGGTCGTATCGCAGCAGGGGCATCGCGAAGTTGTGCAGCGACGTCACCACGACGCGACCCGACTCGCCGGTCGCACACGGGCGGCCGTCGTCGCCGATCACCTCGACCAGCACGTCCTCCGACTGCACGTGGTAGAGATCGGATTGCGGGCACTGCAGTGCGACGTAGCCGACCTCGTTCGCCGAGTAGAGATCTGAAAGCGGAACGCCCCAAGCCGCCTGGACCTGGTCGCGCAGGTCCGCCGGCAGCCGCTCGGAGTAGGTGCGCGCCTCGCGCAGCGACGGGAGCGCGCAACCGCGCTCCCGGCTGCGGATGGCGAGTGCCCTCAGGTTCGACGGATGTGTCAGCAGGATCTCGGGCTGTTCCGCGAGCAGCCAGTCGAGCTGCAGATCCAGATCCTCGCGCGCGTCGAAGGCGACGCTGGGGCCGCAGTCATAGCCCTCGTAGGGGTCGCCCCAGGTGCTCTTCTTCGCGCGCTGCGCCCCGACGCGGATCGCCGCCAGCTTGCCGCGCAGATCGCGCGCGTGCCATAGCGAATCCCGCAAGGTGATGGCACTCCAGAACAGCAGGGCGAGTTCCGTTTTCGCGATTTCCAAGGGAGTGCCCGTGGAGCCCGAGGTTTTCACCCGGCCGACGACGCCGTGGGAACGCGGCACACTCTTCGCCATCAGGTCCGCGCCCGCAGCCTGCGCCTCGATGCGCGTCAGGATGGGGAGCGTGTCCCACCATCCAGAGCCCGAACCATAGCCTGCAGCGTCCAGGCGGGTACGCCAGAAGGTGGACTGCGCGTGGGCGTGCTTGGCGAGCTGGTCGATCTGCTCACGCTGGAGAGCCATGATCCGCTCGGGCGCCCAGCGTTCGCTCTCGCGGAACTGCGCCTGCAGCGCCTCCAGGGTCGCTGCGCCGCCGAACAGCACGGGCGGCCACGTCAGTCCCTCGACGCTCGAGCGCGGACGCGGCGCGGCGTCGATGGCATGACCTGGGTTCATACGCACTGGCTGGCGGCCGTAGTTCGGAATTTCAGTCTACCGTCAACGCACCGCGCGGGTCGACGGCGTGCCCCCGCGACGGCCGCACAAATGAAAACGGGCAGCCCGAAGGCTGCCCGTGGGTCGAAGCGAGTGCCGTTGCGTCAGGCAAGGAACCCGAGGTCGCGCGGGAAGTTGACGAGGTTGGGGAACACCGTGTCGAGGTTCGAGTCGCTGACGCCGAACCACTTGCCGAGCGTGCTGCCGATCGTGTCTACCGACGTGGACGGCAGGTAGGCATTGTTGGCCGAGTCCATGTTGTTGTTGAGGCCGAAGAGCGGAAAGCGACCGTAGATCTCGCCGCCCTTGACCGCGCCGCCCATCACGAAGTGATGCGAGCCCCAGCCGTGGTCGGTGCCGTCGCCGTTCGTCGTGATCGTGCGGCCGAAGTCGGAGGCGGTGAACAGCGTCACGTTGTTGCGCATGTCCGTGCCGCCGAGGTTGGCGAGCGCGCCGTCGAAGTAGCCGAGTGCGTGCGAGATGCGGGCCAGCAGGTCGGCCTGGCCGGGGTTCTGGTTGTCGTGCGTGTCGAAGCCGCCCATCGAGACGAAGAAGATCTGTCGCTGGGCGCCGAGCACGCTGCGTGCACCGATGACCCGGGCCACCGTCTGCAACTGCTGCGCCAGGCCGTTGGTCTGGTTGTTGCCGGTCGACGGCTGCACGTACTGAGTCGGGTTCGGCACCGTCGAGGCGGCGTAGGCTGTCTGGAACGACGCCTGCGCGTTGATCGACCGGTTGACGATGCTCGACATCTCGTTCGCGAAGAGATGCGAGTTGCTCGAGGTGACGATGGAGCGCAGCGTCGTCGACGCGGTCGTCGAGTTGAACAGGTTGCCGGTCAGGCCGCCGATCTGCACCGCGCCGCCGCCGCCCACCTGGTACTGGAACACCTGGCCGCCGGCCGAGAAGACGTTGTTGCCCGATGCCGAGATGCTGGTGAAGGTGGAGTTGGTGTTCTGGCTCGCGACCAGGTCGCCGAGGTGGCCGCCCCAGCCGATCTTCACGCCCTCGGGGCCGAGGGCTTGCCAGGTCGACTGCTGGTCATTGTGCGAGCCGAGCGCCTGCGGACGCGGCTTCGAATTCGAGGTGTAGTCGGTGCGGCTCAGCGGCACGACCAGCGGGCCGGCGTTGGCGATGATGCCCAGCCGCCCGGCCGCGAACAGGTTCACCACCTCCGGCATGCTCGGATGCACGGCGAATGTGTTGGCCGCGTTCTCGGCGGCGAACACGCTGAACTTCGGCGAGAGCGGCAGCACGCCGCCGAGTCGGGCCGGCGATGCGCGCGTCGCGCCGTTGTTCGGCGCCGTGCCTGGCGCCAGGAGGGCGATCGGGTCCGGACCGGTGGCGCGCATGCGCGTGTATTCGGCGAATGACGCAGTGTCGGTGCGCAGCACCATGTGCGAGGAGTCGTTGCCGCCATAGAAGAAGAGACAGACGATCGCCTTGTAGCCGCCACCGGGCGCGGCCTGGGCCGCCGCGCTGCCGAGACTCGCCAGGTTCAGAGCAAAGGGAGCCGCCGCCGCGCCGACAGAGCCGGAGACGACCGACGCGGTGCGCAGGAACTTGCGGCGCGAAGCGTTGAGATTGGACATGATCGTTTCCCTCTTATTTCTGAATCAGGTAGTCGGGCGAAGACATCGACAGGAACACTGCGAGGTAAACGCGGTCGAGCTTGGCGGCGTCGATGGCCGCCTGGTTCGTCGGTGTCGGCGGAGGGGCGCTTGCGGCGCCGCTGGACCCCGATGCTGCCGCCGGCGCGCTGGCGGCAGTGCCGGCCGGGTACACGGCCGCCGGGATGACCCGGCTGCCGACCGCCGTCGCGATCTGCGTCTTCAGCGTGTCGGGCATGGTGCCCGAGAAGAGGAGCAGGTTCATCCGATCGACCAGCGCCGCGGGTGTCGCCGCCAGGGTCAGCTCGGTGGTGTAGTCATGCTGGATGTCGCGCGTCTTGTTGAGCTGGGTCCAGCCGCGGACGTAGTTCATGTAGCCGGCGACCGACAGATCGTGCGTGATCTGCAGCTCGGGGGCGACCAGGTTCGCGTCGGTGATCGCCTTGCTCGTCGGCACGTAGCCGGGGCGGAAGAAGTTGAACACCGTCGGCGCGAACATCGGCGTCTGGTTGAGTTGGGTCGCCGGGTCATCGGTCAGTCCGATGCCTGTATAGCGGCCGCTGGTCGACTGGGCGTTGAACGCGCGCAGCATGCTCGACAGGCGCAGCAGTGGCTCGCGCACCTTGCCGTAGCTCGGCGACGTGTTCACGGTGCGTGCTTCCGGATCGAGGAGGATCGCCTTCCAGACCGACGCCATGTCGCCGCGCACGCCCTTGCCGTTGTCGTTGAAGACGGTGGCGACGCGCGCCACGTAGGCCGGGCTCGGGTTGCTGGTGACCATGCGCTGGATCAGCTGCTTGCCGACGAAGGGACCGACGCTCGGGTTGTTGAACAGCACGTCGAGGGCGATCTTGATGTCGCCGAGGGTATCGGGCTTGGTCTGCGCCGGAATCGTCGTCGTCCAGAAGACCTTCGGCGAGATCGAATGGAAGCTCGTGTTCGCGGTGTACTCGTTGTAGTCCTGCATCGGCTTCCAGTCGCGCGACAGGTCGGGGTTCTGCCCGTTAAAACGCGCCGCCGTGCGGTCGGTGAGCTGCGGGCCGGCGTACCAGCTGAGCCCGGTGAAGACCTGCGACAGGCCTTCAAGGTCGGCTGACTTGTAGGCTGGAGCCGGGCGGCCGTCGCTGCCCATCTGATTGGTGCCGTCGATGTTCAGCTTGTATTCGCCGACCGAAAACAGCTGCGTGATCTCGCGTGCGAAGTTCAGGTCGGGGACGCGGCCGGTGGTCGCGTCTTCCTTCAGGTTCTTCAGGTGCGTCAGGTAGACGCCCATCATCGGGTGAAAGGTCACCCCTTCGAGGATGTCGCGGAAGTTGCCGAACGCCTTTTCGCCGAGCATGTCGTAGTACGAGGCCACGCCACGGGTCTGGTTTTGCAGCGTCGCGTTGGCGAACGAGATCACCATCAGCTCCGACAGCGCGAAGGTCGCGCGCTGGCGCAACTGGTCGTCGGCGCCGAGGGCCTGGCTCCACCACGAGTCGTAGAAGTTGGTCGGGCTGAGCTGCTGACCGACCGCCGCAAGGTCGGCCGAAGCCTGGTTGATGTAGAGGCGATGCAGCGTCTGCGGCTTCGCCATCTGCTCGTCGATCCAGGCGCCGTACTGCATGGCCGACAGGCGGTTGATCTCCGCTTCGGTCGGTCCCATGGTCGCCTGGGTGAGGAAGCGCGCCGCCTCGGTGGCCGTCGGCGTCTTGGCCGCCTGCACAGCCGGCGAATCGGTGCCGCCGGCCGCCGGATCGGTGGAACCGCTACCGCCGCCGCAGGCTGCAATGACGAGCAAGACCGCGGTCGCAACGGCGCCGCGCCCGAAGCGGGCGAAGCGCCCGCTGCCGATTTCGATGTTCTGAACAGTATTCACTGTGACTCCCGACGACCATAAGAATTCTTTACACGGTGCCGACAACGCAGCGTTTGTGCCAAGCCCTGGAAGCATTCTGGGCAGCGGCGGGCGCGAAGATAACGTCAAAACTTGGCAGATGGTCGTGGCCTTACCCGCGGTCGCAACTGATGCGTTGCCGCTTTGTGAGACTGTTGAAAGGAGATGCGCCAGATGTAATCAAACGCATCTGGACGGCGCGAGGCGCCGGATCTGCCGGCGCCTCGCCGAGGCCCGCCGACGGCCTCAGAGCAGGGTCGTCAGCGCCCGCTCGGCGTCGCCTTGGGCGACCGCGCTGCGCACGGCCCAATCCCGGATCTGATCGGGGCCGATCTTGCCGACATTGAAGTACGCCGCGTCAGGGTGCGCCAGATAGAAGCCGCTGACGCTCGCTGCCGGAAGCATCGCCATGCTCTCGGTCAGGCTCATGCCGATCTCGTCGCAGGCCAGCACGCGGAACAGCTCGCGCTTGACGAGATGGTCCGGGCACGCCGGATAGCCCGGAGCCGGGCGGATGCCGCGATAGCGTTCGGCAACCAGGTCGGCCACGCTCAGAGCCTCGCCCGGCGCGTAGCCCCAGAGATCGGTCCGGACCCGCCGGTGCAGGCTCTCCGCGAACGCTTCGGCGAGCCGGTCGGCGAGCGCCTTGAGCATGATCGCGCTGTAGTCGTCGAGATCGGCCTCGAACTGGCGTTCCTTCTT